>NZ_JBHYKH010000008.1:17194-24463 GCF_042741275.1 Streptomyces sp. NPDC058964 | reverse complement strand
CGCCCGGTCGCCGCCGGACAGGTCCCCGTGCCCCTCGCCTACGCCGCCGGAGGCACCCTGGCCGTCCTCGCGCCGGCCGCCGCGGCCCTGCTGACCACACCGGCCGCCGCGGCCCTCCTGACGGCGTACATCGGCGTGCAACTGGCTTACTGCGTCAGCCTCAAGCACGTCCTGGTCGTCGACCTCGTCGTCGTCACCACGGGCTTCCTGATGCGGGCGATGATCGGCGGGGTCGCGCTCGGCATCCCGCTGTCCCGCTGGTTCCTGATCACCACGGGCTTCGGGGCCCTGTTCATGGTCTCGGCCAAGCGCTACTCCGAAGCCCTGCAGATGGCCGGAAAGGCGGGCGCCACGCGCGCGTTGCTCACCGAGTACACCACCGGCTACCTCCGCTTCGTCTGGCAGCTCGCCGCCGGTGTCGCCGTCCTCGGCTACTGCATGTGGGCCCTGGAGGCGGGCGGCGTGCCGAGCACGAGCGTGCTGCCGTGGCGTCAGCTGTCGGTGGTGGCCTTCATCCTGGCCGTCCTCAGGTACGCCGTCTTCGCCGACCGCGGCACCGCGGGCGAGCCCGAGGACGTGGTCCTGCGCGACCGGGCACTGGCCCTGATCGGCCTGGCCTGGCTCGCGATGTACGGCCTCGCGGTGGCGAACTGGTGAGCGCGCCGCGCCAACGCGAACTGCTGGGTTTCGCCGCCGTCGGCCTGCTCGCCTACGCCGTCGACCTGGCCCTGTTCACATGGCTGCGCGGCCCGACCGGCCTCGGTCCGCTCACCGCCAAGACCCTGTCCTTCGCCGCGGGCTGCACGGTCGCCTACACCGGCAACGCGCTCGGGACGTACCGGCACACGCGTCCCCGGGGCCTGCGCCCGTACGCCGTCTTCCTGGCCGTGAACCTCGCGGGCGCGCTCGTCCAGCTGATGTGTCTCACCGTCAGCCACTACGGCCTCGGCCTCACCTCGCAGCGCGCCGACACCGTGTCCGGCGCCGGAATCGGCATGGCGCTGGCCACTGTCCTGCGCTTTTGGGGTACTCGCACCCTGGTGTTCCACAACGAGGGCAGAGACGGATCATGGACTGGCTGAAGAAGCTTCCCGGGATCGGGCCGCTCATCACGCGCCTGACGGCCACCCACGCCTGGCGGTCGTACGAGCGCCTGGACCGCGTGAAGTGGACGCGGCTGGCCGCCGCGATGACCTTCATCAGTTTCATCGCGCTGTTCCCGCTGCTGACGGTGGCCGCCGCGGTCGCCGCCGCCACCCTGAGCGAGTCGCAGCAGCGGAACCTGCAGAACAAGATCGCCGATCAGGTCCCCGGTATCTCCGACCAGCTCGACATCAACGCCCTGGTCCAGAACGCCGGCACCATCGGGCTCATCGCAGGCGCCTTCCTGCTGCTGACCGGCATCGGCTGGGTCGGCCAGATGCGCGACTGCCTGCGCGCGGTGTGGGAACTGCCCGACAAGGAGGAGAACCCCCTCCTGCGCAAGGCCAAGGACGCGGGCGTCCTGGTCGGCTTCGGCGGCGCGGTCCTGGCCACCCTCGCCGTCTCCACCATCGCTTCCGCCATGGTGGGCTGGACCGGCGACCAGCTCGGCATCGAACGCGCGAGCTGGGGCAGCGTCCTGCTGCGGACGGCCGCGTTCGTCGTCGCCGTGCTCGCCGACTTCCTGCTCCTGCTCTACGTGCTGACCCTGCTGCCCGGCGTCGAGCCGCCCCGCCGCCGGCTGGTCGTCGCCGCGCTGATCGGCGCGGTGGGCTTCGAGCTGCTGAAGCTGCTGCTCAGCGGTTACATCCAGGGCGTGGCCACGAAGAGCATGTACGGCGCCTTCGGTGTCCCCGTGGCCCTGCTGCTGTGGATCAACTTCACGTCGAAGCTGCTTCTGTTCTCCGCCGCCTGGACGGCGACGGAGAGCGAGGAGGCGGAACTCACGGACGGGACGAGCGACGGCGCACCAGGTCCGGCAGTGGCCAGCGGCGGTTGACCAGGAACACCCCGCCCGCCAGCAGCGCCAGCAGCCCGGCGGTGACCGTCAGGGCGATCCCGACGCCGCTCGAACCGCCGGCGGAGGCGCTCGTGACCGCCTTCGACGTTCGCCCGCCGGCGGCCCCGCCCGACTCCCCGGCGGAGGCGGTGGCGCCCGGCTGGGTGGCGGACTGGGCCGCGCTCCTCGGCGCCACCAGCTCGCCCACCGGCGACACCTTGCCGACCGCCGCGAAGCCCCAGTCGAAGAGCTTGGCGGTCTCCTTGTAGACCTCGTTGTGCTCGTTCTTCTCCGGCTTCATGACGGTGACCAGCAGCACCTTGCCGTTGCGCTCGGCCACCCCGGTGAAGGTCGCGCCCGCGTTGGTGGTGTTGCCGTTCTTCACACCGGCGATGCCCTGGTAGACGGGGATGTCGCTGTCGCCGCTCAGCAGCCGGTTGGTGTTCTGGATCTCGAAGGACTCACGGACCGTCCTGCCCTCCTTCTTCGTCGTCTCCCCCGGGAACTTCGCCCGGACGGTGGAGCAGTACTCGCGGAAGTCCTTCTTCTGCAGCCCGGAACGGGCGAACAGACTCAGGTCGTACGCGGACGACACCTGGCCCTTCTGGTCGTAGCCGTCGGGGCTGACCACGTGCGTGTCCAGGGCCTGCAGTTCGTCCGCGTGCGCCTGCATGTCCTTGACGGTCTGCTCGACTCCGCCGTTCATCGCGGAGAGCACGTGCACGGCGTCGTTGCCGGACCGCAGGAAGACGCCGAGCCACAGGTCACGGACCGTGTAGGTCTCGTCCTCCCTTATCCCGACCATGCTGGAACCGGCGCCGATGCCCGCCAGGTCGGACGGCACCACCTTGTGCTTCGACGACTTCGGGAACCTCGGCAGGACCGTGTCGGCGAACAGCATCTTCAGGGTGCTCGCCGGGGGCAGTCGCCAGTGCGCGTTGTGCGCGGCGAGCACCTCGCCGGACTCCGCGTCCGAGACGATCCAGGAGCGGGCGGTCAGGTCCTCGGGCAGCGCGGGAACACCGTCGCTCAGGTTCACCTGGGTGCCGGCCCGGCCGAGGCGGGTGCCACCGACCGTCGACATGTGCGCCGGGGGAGTGGCCGACGGGCTCGTGGACGGACGAGGGGCCGCGAGGGCGGCGGGTGCGGTCAGCGAAAGGGACAGCAAGGAGGCGGAAGCGACCAGCAGGGAGTGTCTGACGGTCTTCTTGGGTGCGGGCACGGTCGAGAACGTACCGGCAGCGGACCGTGAAGTCCTGGCTCCCCTGCCACCCCGGACGCGGATCCGCCCGGCCGACGGCGATACTGGACCTATGAAGCTCAGCCGCCCGGTCTCCTGGTTCCTGCTCGCCTTCGGGGTGTGGAGCTGGGTCATCTGGGTCACTTTCGTCAAGAATCTCGTCAAGGACGGCAGCGGGCTGGCGTTCGACGACGGGCACCCGACGGCCTACTTCTGGGTGCACCTGCTGCTGGCGGTCGTTTCCTTCGTATTGGGGACGGTCATCGGGGTCATCGGGTTGCGCGGACTGCGCGCACTGCGCCGGACGTCATAGCGGGGGACACGGCAGCTTGGTCATCGTCTTCGTCCTCGTCGCCCTGGCCGTCCTGGCCCTCGTGGCCGCGTTGCACTGGTACGTCTGGCGCCGTCTGGTCCGCGACGCGACCCGCGGTCCCGGTCCCGCCCGCCGCGTCGGCACGGGCGTCTTCGTCGCGGGCCCCACGCTGATGATCACGGCGCTGGTCGCCGAACGCTCCGGCGCCCCCTTCTGGCTGCAGCGCACCCTGGCCTGGCCCGGCTTCCTGTGGATGGCGCTGTCGCTCTACCTGCTGCTGGCCGTGGTGGCGGGAGAGGCCGTACGCCCCCTGCTGCGACGGCTGGTGGCGGGGCGGGCGCCCGCGCGGACGGCCACGCTCACGCCCCCGGACACCGTCACGGCCGAGGAGCGGGAACCCGAGACCGCGAGCGTGTCCCTGGCCGCCGAGGGCGCCGCTGCCCCGGTCGAGGTGAACCCGCCTCCGGCGAGCGGGCCCCCGGCCGCCGGGCCCGGACCGAAAGCCTCCGCCCCCGGCGTCCCCGACCCCGCCCGCCGACTCTTCGTCTCCCGCGTCGTCGCCGGAGCCGCCGCCACCGCCGCCGTGGCGACCGTCGGATACGGGACGTACGGCGTGCTGCGGGGGCCGAATGTCAAGCGGGTCACCGTCCCGCTGGCCAGACTCCCGCGCTCCGCGCACGGATTCAGGATCGCCGTCGTCAGCGACATCCACCTCGGGCCGGTCCTCGGCCGGGGCTTCGCGCAGAAGGTCGTCGACACGGTCAACGCGACCCAGCCCGACCTGATCGCGGTCGTCGGTGACCTCGTGGACGGCAGCGTGAAGGACCTCGGCCCGGCGGCCGCCCCGCTGGCCGGGCTGCGGGCGCGGCACGGCGCGTACTTCGTCACCGGGAACCACGAGTACTTCTCCGGGGCCGAACAGTGGGTCGAGGAGGTGCGGCGGCTCGGGCTGCGCCCGCTGGAGAACGCCCGTACCGAGCTGCCCGCCTTCGACCTCGCGGGCGTCAACGACATCCAGGGCGAGAGCGAGGGCCGGGGCCCGGACTTCGGCAAGGCGCTCGGCGACCGGGACACCGCGCGTGCGTGCGTGCTCCTCGCCCACCAGCCGGTGCAGGTCCACGAGGCCGTACGGCACGGCGTCGACCTCCAGCTCTCCGGCCACACGCACGGCGGCCAGCTCTGGCCGGGCAACCTCGTGGCGGCGGCCGCCAACCCGACGGTCGCGGGGCTGGAGCGCTACGGCGACACCCAGTTGTACGTCAGCCGGGGCGCCGGAGCCTGGGGGCCGCCCACGCGCGTGGGGGCGCCGTCGGACATCACGGTGATCGAGCTGGCCTCGCGCGACGCCTGACTGTGAAGGCGCTGTGAAACCCACCGGAAACAGCCGCCCGGTAAGTTCTTTCTCATCCGGTCGGATTGCTCTTCCCCCAGCCGAAACACGTGTGATTAGGTGATCGGCGCCACTAGGGGAGTGGCGACTTTGTGCTGGCCTTGGGTAGGGCCAGGGTAGGTCCCTGGGAGGGCACGACCATGCGCTCGGTTCGCATGCGCATTCTCGCGACGCTTCTGGTGCTCGCGGCCGTGGGAGTGGGCGGCTGGCAGTTGCTGCCGTCGCAGGACAAGACAGACAGGACCATCACGGTCGGCACGACGGACGCCGTCACGTCGCTCGACCCGGCCGGCGCCTACGACGCCGGTTCCTGGGCCCTGTTCAGCAATGTGTTCCAGTCCTTGCTGACCTTCGACGCGGGTGGCGGCCAACCGGTGCCGGACGCGGCGAAGAGCTGCGGTTTCGTGGGCACCGGGCTGAAGACGTACCGGTGCACGCTGCGTTCCGGGCTGACGTTCCCGAGCGGGCGCGCGGTGACCGGCGAGGACGTGAAGTACTCCTTCGACCGCGTCAAGAAGATCAACTCCGATGTCGGCCCGGCGTCCCTGCTGTCCACGCTCGGCTCGGTGAGTGCCGAGGGCGACACCGTCACCTTCCATCTGTCGTCGCCGGACGCCACCTTCCCGTTCAAGGTGGCCACCGGCGCCGGATCGATCGTCGACCGGACCAGGTACCCGGCGAATGCCCTGCGCAGAGGCGGCGAGGTCGACGGCACCGGCCCCTACACACTGACCGGGTACACCAAGGACAAGCGCGCCGCCCTCACGCCGAACACGGGCTACAAGGGGGACATCCAGGGCAGCCGCAGCCCCGTCGAGCTGCGCTACTACGGCGACGCGGCCAAGCTGAACAACGCCTGGAAGGCCAAGGAGGTCGAGGTCGCCACCAGGACGCTGCCGCCCGACGTCCTGTCCCGCCTCTCCGCGAGCGACCCCGGCCAGCGCGTCACGGAGTCCGACAGCTCCGAGACCCGCAACCTCTACCTCAACACCCGCGCGACCTCACCGCTGCACGAGGTGACCGTCCGCCGGGCCATGGCCTGGCTGATCGACCGTGAGAAGCTGGCCGCCAAGGTGTACGAGGGCACGGTCGAACCGCTGTACTCGCTCATCCCGACCGGTATCACCGGCCACACCACGTCGTTCTTCGACGACTACCCGAAGCAGAACGTGGCCAGGGCGCGGGCACTGCTCACCGGGGCCGGCGTGACGCTTCCCGTCCACTTCACCCTCGGCTACGGCAAGGGCCGTGGCGCGGGTGCCGAGGAGGCGGCGGAGCTGAAGGGGCAGCTGGAGACCGGTGGCCTGTTCAAGGTGGACGTCCAGGGCTACGAGTGGACCGACTTCCAGAAGCGCTGGGCCGACGGCAAGCTGGACGCGTACACGGTCGGCTGGGTCGCCGACTACCCGGACGCGGACACCTTCGGTGCCCCGCTCGTCGGCACCGGCTCCACCATGCGTACCGGCTACAGCAACAAGCTCGTCGACCACCTGATCCTGGACAGCCAGCAGTTCGCCGACCGCAGCCGCGCCGCGCAGGACTTCCGCGACCTGCAGGCGGACGTGGCCTCCGACGTGCCGCTGATTCCGCTGTGGCAGCGCAAGGAGTACGTCGTCAGCAACGAGGACGTCGGCGGTGGCCAGTACCTCTCGGACGGCACCGGCGTGTTCAGGCTGTGGCGGCTGACCTGGATCTGAGGTGATCCCGCGCGCCGGAACATGCGCCCGAGCGACGCGGGACAGACACCCGACGCGCGCCCCGTGACGGAGGTGCGCGTCGGGTGAGGAGCAGACGTGCTGAGACGCAACTCCTTCCGGTTGCCCCGGCATCCGGCTTCCGTCGGTCTCGCCCGGCACCGGGTCCGGGACCATCTGGCCGACTGGGGCCACGGCCCCGGTGAGCGGGCGCTGGAGGACGTGGTCCTGCTGGTGTCCGAGCTGGCCACCGACGCCGTACGCCACGACCCTCCCGCAAGCTCTTCGGGCAGGGGGTACCTCCAGCTGGAGCGGGAGTTCGAGGTCGCGGTGACCGCCCTCGCCGACGGCTCCTGTCTCGTGGAGGTCTCCGCCGAGGGCCGCCTGGAATCCCGGCTGCGGTTGGTCGGGGACGGGGCGGAGGCGGGCCGCGGGCTGCACCTCGTGGAGAGCGTCGCGGCGGCCTGGGGGGTGTGGAGCCGGGGCACGCACGGCAAGACCGTGTGGGCGCTGGTCACGGCCGACACCTGAGGCGATCGGCCCACGCGGGCCAGGCCCTGCCGTCACATCCCCGTCTGCCCGGCGACGCCCCGCCCCCAAACCCCAACACGTCGGGCCCGGGGGCCCCCCGCACCCCCCGGGCCCCCCCCG
>NZ_JBHYKH010000008.1:0-17184 GCF_042741275.1 Streptomyces sp. NPDC058964 | reverse complement strand
CCCCATGACGCCGCCGGGCCCGCCCTGCGGGCGGACGACGGGGATGTGACGACAGGACCTAGGGTCGTACGGGTACCCGGCGGGGCAGTGTGACCGTCACCGCCAGCCCCTCGCCGGGAGCCGTCCGCACCGCCACCTCGCCGCCGTGCGCCCGTACGACGCCCTGCACGATCGCCAGGCCCAGCCCGCTGCCCGCGCCGCCGCCCGCGCGGAAGAAGCGGTCGAAGACGCGCACCGCGTCCTCCTCGGCCAGCCCCGGCCCCTCGTCCGCGACACACAGCAGTACGTCCCCGTCCACCCGCTCCACGCCCAGCCGCACCGGCACGTCGGCGGGCGTGTGCGTACGGACGTTGGCCACCAGGTTGCCCAGCACCTGCCGCAGCCCCGACTCGTCCGCGCGCACCAGCAGGGAGCCTTCGGCGGTCACGCTGACCGGGCGGTCCGGCTGCTGCGCCCGCAGGTCCTCGGCCGCGTCCCGCACCAGACGGCTCAGGTCGACGTTCCGCAGCCGCAGTTCGGGCCGCTGGTCGAGACGGGCCAGGGTGAGCAGTTCGTCGACCAGCCGCCCCATCCGGTCCACCTCGGCGTTCATCCGGTCCCAGGAGCGCCTGCGCTCGGCCGGATCGGTCAGCATGCCCTTGTCGTACAGCTGGAGGTAGCCGCGTATCGCCGACAGCGGGGTGCGCAGCTCGTGCGAGGCATCCGCGACGAAGCGGCGCAGCTGGGCCGCGCTGCGCTCGCGCGTCCGGTACGCCGACTCCACCTGCTGGAGCATGGAGTTGAGGGCGAGCCGCAGCTGCTCGACCTCCTGGGTCGGATGGTGACTGGAGGGCACGCGCCGGGTGAGGTCGCCCTCGGCGATCGCCGACGAGGTCTCCACCATGTCCTCCAGGGGCCGCAGCCGCCTGCGGACGCTGAACATCGTCAGACAGCCCAGCAGCGCGAGCAGCAGGGTGCCGACGGCGAGATCGAGCTTCAGGGCCTTGGCTATGCCCTGGTGCAGGGCCTCGGTCGAGGTGGCGAGCAGGATGTAGGGGCCGTCGGCGAGCCGGGTCGCGGTCACCCGGTACGCGGCGCCGTGCACCGTGACCTCGTGCGGGTCGGGGTCCGCGGCGAGGGCGCGCGGATCGTCGACCGCGTCCGCGAGGCCGCGCTGGGCGACGGTCGGCTTGATGTCGAAGAGGGTCATGGCCTCACCCCGGCCGTCGACCGCGGTGAAGATCGAGTCGGGGGCCGGCCGGTCGTCCGGGCCCGTCGGCGCGACCCGGTCGCGGACGACGCCGAGCGCGCTCAGGGAGTCGATCTGGCGCAGGGTGAGCCGCGAACTGCCCAGCGAGTCACGCATCTTGACGAGCTCGGTGTCCACCTGCCCGACGAGGTACAGCCGCATCCCCATCAGGCTGACGGCGGTCGCCACCACGATGCCCACGGCGAGCAGTGCCACGTTCGTCAGGGTCAGCTTGCCGCGCAGCGAGTGGACGCCGTGGTGCCGGCCGAACCGCGGGAGCCTCATGCCAGCCCGTATCCGACACCGCGCCGTGTGGTGATCACCGGCGGCCCCAGGATGTCCAGCTTGCGCCGCAGATAGCTGATGTAGGTCTCGACGACGGTCGACTCGGCCGGGGTGTGCTCGTACTGCCATACGTGGCGCAGGAGTTGCTCCTTGGGCACGATCCGGCCGCCGTTGCGCACCAGGAAGCGCAGCAGCGCGTACTCGGTGGGGGTCAGCTCGACCGTGCGGCCCGCGCGGTGCACCGAGTACGTCGTCTCGTCCAGTTCCAGGTCGCCGTAGCGCAGCGGTGGCGGCTGGGCGATGACGTCCGCGGCTCTGGTGCGCCGGAGCACGGCGGCGATCCGGGCGACGACCACGTCGATGTCGAACGGCTTGGTGATGTAGTCGTCGCCGAAGGAGAGGGCGCCGACGATCTCGGCGGGCGCGTCGCGCGCGGTGAGGAAGACGAGGGCCAGGCCGGGCTGCCTGGCGCGCAGTTCGCGGCCCAGGGCACGGCCGTCCCCGTCCGGCAGCATGACGTCGAGGAGGGCGGCGTCGGGCCGGGTGCGCTCGGCGAGGGCGAGGGCCTCGCGGGCGGTGCCCGCGGTCATCACCTCGAAGCGGTGGTAGCGCAGGGCGATGGCGAGGACGTCCGCGATGCTCGGCTCGTCCTCCACGACCAGCACGGTTCCTGGAGCCGTCATGTCCCCAGTATCGGCACCCTCACCGGCGACGGGGGCGGTCACAGCTTTGGAGTTCCTTGAGAGTCGAGCGGCTCCCATGTCCACGCGCGAGTGGTGCCCCCAATCCTGGTGCCCAGGACCTGGGGGACCGACCGAACCAACCGGAAGATCAAGGAGCTTTGAACGTGGAGGCATGGGCACGGTGGTGCTACCGGCACCGGCTGGTGGTCCTGTTGTTGTGGGTGGGGGCGCTGTTCGGCCTGGGCTTCTCGGCCTCGGCGGCGGGCACGGACTACGCGAACGTCTTCTCCCTTCCGAACACGGACTCCAAGCGGGCGTACGACCTGATGGAGAAGGCGTTCCCGGACAGCTCGGGCGACACCGACACGGTCGTGTGGAAGGTCGACGCGGGCTCGGTGAGGGACCAGGCCGTACGGTCCCGGATCCAGCCCGCGCTGGCGAGGATCGCGGGAATGAAGGGCGTCGGAGACGTCACCGGTCCCTACTCCGGCCCCCGCGGCGCGGCGCAGGTCAGCCGTGACGGACGGATCGCGTACGCACAGATCACGTTCACGGACCGGGCGAACGCCGTACCCAAGGACCTGGTCCAGGACGTCGTCGACACCGCACAGGCCGCCGAACGCGGCGGTCTCCGGGTGGAGCTCGGCGGCCAGGCGATCCAGCGGGTGCAGGAGCCGCCGACGGGCCTCGCGGAGATGGTCGGCATCGTGGCCGCCGCCGTGGTCCTGTTCCTGGCCTTCGGCTCGCTCTTCGCGATGCTGCTGCCGATCGGTGTGGCCATCTTCGGCGTGGGCACGGGCCTGTTCTCCACCCAGCTGCTCAGCCACGCCACCGACATCCCGGACCTGGCCCCGCTGCTGGCCACCCTGATCGGGCTCGGTGTCGGCATCGACTACGCGCTGTTCATCGTCACCCGGCACCGGCGCGGCATCCTGCGCGGTGTCGACCCGGAGCAGTCCGCGGTGACCGCCCTCAACACCTCCGGCCGCGCGGTGCTGTTCGCGGGCGGCACGGTGTGCATAGCGCTCGCCGGAATGCTGGTGACGAACCTGCGCTTCCTGGACGGCGTGGTGATCGGCACCTCCCTCACGGTGGTGCTGAGCGTCCTGGCGGCGACCACGCTCCTGCCGGCCCTGCTCGGTTTCCTCGGCCCCCGGGTGCTCAGCCGCCGTCAGCGCCGCCGCCTCGCCGAGCACGGCACCGAGCCGGAACGGGCGAGCGGTCTCGCGGCCCGCTGGTCGGCGGGGGTCCAGAAGCGCCCCCGTACGATCGCCGCGCTCGCCGTGCTCCTCATGGCGGCGCTCGCCCTTCCGGTGCTGTCGCTGCGGCTCGGCGCGACGGACCAGGGCAACGACCAGGCGTCGACGACCACGAGGAAGGCGTACGACCTGCTCGCGGAGGGCTTCGGCCCCGGCTTCAACGGGCCGCTCCAGGTGGTGGCGTCGGGCGGTGACACGAAGACGCTGGTGAAGGACATCGAGGCGACGTCCGGGGTGGCCCGGGTGGCGCCGCTGCCGCCCGCCCGGGGCGTCACCGTCATCCAGGTGGTCCCGACGACGTCACCGCAGTCCAAGCAGACGGACGAGCTGATCGACACCCTGCGGGACGAGGTCATCCCGAAGGCGGGCGCGCAGGCGCACGTGGGCGGTGTGACGGCGGTGTCGAAGGACTTCGCGACGGTCACCGGCGACCGGCTCCCGTACTTCATCGCGACGATCATCGGCCTGGGCTTCCTGCTCCTGCTGATCGCCTTCCGCTCCCTGGTGGTGCCGCTGACGGCCGCCGTGATGAACCTGATCGCGGCCGCGGCCTCCTTCGGCGTCCTGGTCGCCGTCTTCCAGTGGGGCTGGGGCCTGGACCTGCTCGGCCTCGGCAAGGAGGGCCCGATCAACGCCTTCCTGCCGGTCATCATGCTGTCCCTGCTCTTCGGACTGTCGATGGACTACCAGGTGTTCCTGGTGAGCCGGATGCACGAGGAGTGGGTCCACACGAAGGACAACGCGCGGGCGGTGCGCGTCGGCCTGGCCGAGACCAGCCGCGTCATCAACTCGGCGGCCCTGATCATGGTCTGCGTCTTCCTGGCGTTCGTGCTCAGCGGCGACTCGGGCGCGGCAACGGCGGGCGTGGGCCTTGCGGTCGCGGTGGCCCTGGACGCGTTCATCCTGCGTACGGCGCTGGTGCCGGCGGCGATGCATCTGCTGGGCGGCGCGAACTGGTGGCTGCCGGGGTGGCTGGAGAAGCGGCTGCCGCACCTGGCGGTGGAGCCCAGGGAAGAGGCCGGGGAACCGGCTGAACGGGAGAGCGGCCCCGCCTCGGTGGTCCACGGCTTCGTCCGCACGGCGGACGGCGACCCCGTCGAGAACGCCGCGGTGACCCTGCTCTCGAAGGGCGGGCGCCGGCTGGACCGGGTGACGTCCCTGGCCGACGGCTCGTACATCGTGTCGGTACCGGCGCCGGGTTCCTATGTGCTGGCGGTGACGGCGGGTTCGTACGGCTCAAGGGCCCGGCATGTGGCGGTGGCGGACGGGCCGGTGGTGTACGACGTGGAGTTGGCGGAGGGGGAGGTGGACGCGGTCAATTAGCCCTGGGCTGACCGGCTTTGAGGATCGCATCCACATTCGGCGTGACCTCTGCGCCGATGACCGAGGGGAGAGTGACGACTTCGCCGGGGGAGTGTGGGCGGTGGTTCTCGTACCCGTCCCCGGCGGGGTCGGGTCAGGACGTGGACGCGCTGGTGTTCGCGGCCGACGATCGCGGAGACGGGGATCTCGGCGCTGGCGTAAGCCCTGACCTTGTCGCGTAGGTCGGTCTTCCAGTTGCTGGAAGTGCCCTCCAGGACCAGGCGGAAGCAGGCGGGGTCGTGGCAGTTGTTCTCGATGAGGTGGTCATCGATGTCGGCGTCGACGACCACGAAGTCGGGAATGGCGTAATCCTCGGCTCCCGTTGTGAGCCAGCGCCCCCCACCTTCGAGCACTTCGGTTTCCCCACCGTCCAGACCGGTGAAAAGGCGCCTAGCCCGGACAGAGCGCGGGCGGGTGCGGCGTTGGGCGGCGGGGAAACGAGGATCTGGCCTCCGATGATCTCGACGCGATCCCCGGATTGCGGTCCATGAGCCGGTTGGCTTCCGCGATCAGCGGACGGTCTCCATGGGGCCGCTCGACGGATGCTGCGGACATCACGCGCCTCCGGCGGGCTGGTGTCGAGAGCATCGTAGGCAGAGGTAGGCCCCGCCGGTCCCGTTCGAAACGCTTCACCCGAAAGTGATCACTCTGCCCCGGCCCGCCGCCCCTTGCCCGCCGGATCCGGCAGCGCCTTCGTCATCCCGGGCAGGAAGTCCGTGAACAGCTCGTGCACCTCAAGCACCAGCGGCCGCAGCACCCGGAACCGGGCCAGCGACACGCCCCGCGCGGTGAGCCGGGCCCCGCGCGCGGCCAGCCGGTAGCTGCGCTCACGGCCCTCCGTCCGGTCGAAGATCCAGTACAGGACCAGCCCCATCTGTGACAGCCACATCAGCTCGGGCAGCACCTCCCGCAGTTCCTCCGGCACCTTGGTCTTCGCCCCGCGGAGCACCTCCTTGTGGACGCTGATCGCCTCCACGCGAGCGTGCTCGCTCTCCGGGGAGAAGGGGCTGAGCGGGCTGTCCGGGTCGGCGGCGTTCTTGAAGAACTGCACCGCGAACTCGTGGTACGGCGTCGCGATGTCCAGCCATGCCCTCAGCACGCCCGCGAGCCGCGCCTCCAGGTCGGTCTCCCGGGCCAGGACCTCCCGGACCGCCACCCGGTGCTCGGCGGCGATCCGGTCGTAGAAGCCCTGGATCAGGTGCTCCTTGCCCGCGAAGTAGTAGTACGCGTTGCCGACGGAGACCCCCGCCTCCTTGGCGATGGCCCTCATGGTCGTCTTGTCGTAGCCCCGTTCCTGGAAGAGCCGCATCGCGGTCTCCAGGATCAGCGCGCGGGTCTGCTCGGACTTGCTCTGGGGGCCGGCCTCTGCGGAGCCGTCGTTCATCGCGGACACGGAAAGAGCCTAACGACTGGCGCAGGCACCGCCGTCGCACCCCGGAGGGGTGTACGTCCAGCCCTGGCCGGGGTCGTACGACCAGCCGTCGTCCCGCCGGTAGGCCTTCCCGCCCCAGTGCGCGCCCCGCCACTTGGCCGCGGCCAGCACCGCGCCCTTGGCGAGCCCGGTGCCGACCGTGGTGCTGAGCCGGTGGGCGAGTGGGCGGTACTCGCGCAGTGCCCACAGGACGACGATCCAGGCGGCTGCCCCTCGGTAGACCTGTCCGGCGTCCCCGACGACGGTGACCTCGTCGAGGGTGGCCCGGTGGTCCAGCCCCGGATACCGCCGCCGGGCCTCCGCCGACCCCGCCGGCACCAGCTCGATCGGCACCAACTGCCGCTGCTTCACCAGCCAGTCGCGCACATGGGTGCACAGCGAGCACTCGGCGTCGTACAGCACGGTGAGCCCGTGGACCGGGGCGCGCGCGGCGCCCCGGTCATCGGCGGCCGTCACGGCGCTCACACCCCGGCGCCCGGAGTGGCCCAGCCCTGCGGCGCGACGGGCGGCACCTGCTGCCGGTCCAGCACCCCGCGCCGCCGGATCCTGCTCAGCACGTACACGTTGCCCAGGTGCATCACGCCGAGCACGAGCAGCACCACGCCGAGCTTGGTCGACAGGGCCTCGAAGATGCCGCGGGTGTCCTCGATCGTCTCGTCACCGCTCAGGTACAGCGCCACGAAGCCGAGGTTGACCAGGTAGAACCCGACCACCAGGAGGTGGTTGACGGCGTCGGCGAGCTGCTCGTTCCCGTGCAGTACGTCGGAGAGGAAGACCCGTCCGTTGCGGCTGAGCGTGCGGGCCACCCATACGGTCAGCGCGATGCTGACGGTCAGGTAGATGACGTAGGCGATGACGGTGCGGTCCATGCCCCACCCTTTCTTGAACGCGTTCAAAACGCTGACAGGGATGACTGTAGACCTGTTTTTGAACGTGTTCAACTCAAGGGTGGCGGATTCCGCTTCAGGGCCGTCTGCCCAGCTCCGGGCGCTTGGAGTAGTCCGCGAACCCCAGGATGTTGCCCCAGGGGTCGGCGATCTCGACCGTCCATCCGGTCGCCACGGGGAAGGGTTCGTCGAGCAGGGCGACGCCACGCCCGGTGAGCTTCCGTGCCGCGGCACGCGCGTCCGGGACCTCCAGCCAGACGCGCGGCGAGGGCCACGCCGGCGGCCGGCGCCCCAGCCCCTCCTCGGTCCGCAGCAGAATCCCGGGCGTCTCGCCCCCGGCCTTCAGCAGCGCGATCCCGCCCTCGTCGAACCGGAAGGCGACCCCGAACCCGGCGCGCTCGTAGAAACCGACGGCCTCGGCGAGGTCCCCGACGGGCAGCAGCACGTTGTCGAACCCGAGCAGCTCGTACGACTCGTCATCTGACATGCCATCAGATTAGGTACGGCGGTACGGGCACCCGCGGGGACAGACCGCGGGGGTCACCCGCCCGGAGGTCTCGCAGGGGCCGGCCGCCTCCGGCCGGCGAAGCCACCGCCCACCTGGGCGGCGAGCCCGCGTCCTCGGCGCACGGGGCCCGGTCGAACGGCTCGTGGGTCGGCGCCGGGCCCGGCGTGTCCCGTCCCGGCCGACACCGGCACCGACACCGACACCGGGAAGCCGTCGTGGTGCGAGGCCGGGCCGTGACGGCGTTTCGGGCCGGGAACGACCGGGGCCCCGTTCCCGGTGCGGAACCGGGAAACGGGGCCCACGGCCACGTACAGCCGTACAGCGGTACAGAAGACGTACCTGAAACCGACGGACGTCAGAAGCGGCGCGTGATCAGCGCCTTCTTCACCTCGGCGATCGCCTTCGTGACCTCGATGCCACGCGGGCAGGCGTCCGTGCAGTTGAAGGTCGTGCGGCAACGCCACACGCCGTCACGGTCGTTGAGGATCTCCAGGCGCTGCTCGCCGGCCTCGTCACGCGAGTCGAAGATGAAGCGGTGCGCGTTCACGATCGCGGCCGGGCCGAAGTACTGGCCGTCGTTCCAGAAGACCGGGCAGGACGACGTGCACGCGGCGCAGAGGATGCACTTCGTGGTGTCGTCGAACCGCTCACGGTCCTCGGCCGACTGGAGACGCTCACGCGTGGGCTCGTTCGTGTCCTTCGTGACGAGGAAGGGCATGACGTCCCGGTACGCCTGGAAGAACGGCTCCATGTCCACGACCAGGTCCTTAAGGACCGTGAGGCCCTTGATGGGCTCGACCGTGATCGGCTTCTCGGGGTTGATGTCCTTGATCAGCGTCTTGCAGGCAAGGCGGTTCTTGCCGTTGATCCGCATCGCGTCCGAGCCGCAGATGCCGTGCGCGCAGGAACGGCGGAAGGTGAGGGTGCCGTCGATGTCCCACTTGATCTTGTGGAGACCGTCGAGGACACGCTCCTTCGGGTCGATTTCCAGCTGGAAGTCTTCCCACGTCGCCTCGGCCGAGACCTCCGGGTTGAAGCGGCGGACCCGGAAGGTGACGGTGATGTAGGGAGAGGCCGCGGCCTCCGCCTCCACCTTGTCCAGAACAGGAGTTGCCATCAGTACTTACGCTCCATCGGCTGGTAGCGGGTCTGGACGACCGGCTTGTAGTCGAGACGGACGGTTTCCGAGCCGTCGGCGCCGACCTCGCGGTACGCCATGGTGTGGCGCATGAAGTTGACGTCGTCGCGGTTCGGGTAGTCCTCGCGGTAGTGACCGCCGCGGGACTCCTTGCGGGCCAGGGCCGACACCGCCATGACCTCGGCCAGCTCGAGCAGGTTGCCCAGCTCGATCGCCTCCAGGAGGTCCGTGTTGAACCGCTTGCCCTTGTCCTGGATCGCCACGTTCTTGTAGCGCTCGCGCAGCTCGGCGATCTTCTCGACCGCGGTCTTGATCGTCTGCTCGGTGCGGAACACCATGACGTTCGCGTCCATGGTCTCCTGCAGCTCACGACGGATCGTGGCCACCCGCTCGTTGCCCGTGGAGTTGCGCAGCTGCTCGATCTGCGCGACGACGAATGCCTCCGGGTTCTCCGGCAGCTCGACGAAGTCGGCCTTGTGGGAGTACTCGGCGGCGGCGATGCCCGCGCGGCGGCCGAAGACGTTGATGTCGAGCAGCGAGTTGGTGCCGAGGCGGTTGGCGCCGTGCACCGACACGCAGGCGACCTCGCCCGCCGCGTACAGGCCCGGAACGACGGTGGTGTTGTCCGCCAGGACCTCACCCTCGACGTTCGTCGGGATGCCGCCCATCGCGTAGTGCGCGGTCGGCTGGATCGGGATCGGGTCCGTGTAGGGCTCGATACCGAGGTAGGTGCGCGCGAACTCCGTGATGTCCGGGAGCTTGGCGTCCAGCTGCTCCGGCGGCAGGTGCGTCAGGTCCAGGTAGACGTGGTCGCCCTCGGGACCGCAGCCGCGGCCCTCGCGGATCTCGGTGTAGATGGAGCGCGAGACGACGTCACGGGACGCGAGGTCCTTCATGACCGGCGCGTACTTCTCCATGAAGCGCTCGCCGTCCTTGTTGCGGAGGATGCCGCCCTCACCACGGGCGCCCTCCGTCAGCAGGATGCCCATGCGCCAGATGCCGGTCGGGTGGAACTGGAAGAACTCCATGTCCTCCAGCGGCAGACCGCGGCGGTAGACGGCTGCCTGGCCGTCACCGGTCAGCGTGTGCGCGTTCGACGTCACCTTGAAGAACTTGCCGGTGCCGCCGGAGGCGTAGATGACGGCCTTCGCCTGGAAGATGTGGATCTCGCCGGTGGCCAGCTCGTACGCCACCACGCCGGCCGACTTCTTGACGCCGTCGACCTCGGTGATCAGCTGGTCCAGGACGTAGAACTCGTTGAAGAACTCCACGCCCTCCTTGACGCAGTTCTGGTACAGCGTCTGGAGGATCATGTGGCCGGTGCGGTCCGCCGCGTAGCAGGAGCGGCGGACCGGGGCCTCGCCGTGGTTGCGCGAGTGACCGCCGAACCGGCGCTGGTCGATCGTCCCGCCCGGCGTCCGGTTGAACGGCAGGCCCATCTTCTCCAGGTCGAGGACGGCGTCGATGGCCTCCTTCGCCAGGATCTCGGCGGCGTCCTGGTCGACCAGGTAGTCACCGCCCTTGACCGTGTCGAAGGTGTGCCACTCCCAGTTGTCCTCCTCCACATTGGCCAGCGCGGCGGCCATGCCGCCCTGCGCGGCGCCCGTGTGGGAGCGGGTGGGGTAGAGCTTGGTCAGCACGGCGGTGCGGCTGCGCTTCGTCGACTCGATGGCGGCGCGCATGCCCGCGCCACCGGCGCCGACAATGACGGTGTCGTACTTGTGGATCTTCATGATTCTCGCAGCCCCGTGCCTAGCGGATGTTCGGGTCGAAGGTGAAGATCACCAGCGTGCCCAGCAGGATGGTGAACACCGTGGCGGTGTAGAGCAGGCCCTTCAGCCACAGCCGGGTGTTCGCGCGCTCCGCGTAGTCGTTGACGACCGTGCGCAGGCCGTTGGCGCCGTGCAGCATCGCCAGCCACAGCATGAGGAGGTCCCAGACCTGCCAGAAGGGGGACGCCCAGCGGCCGGCCACGAAGGCGAAGCCGATCTTGGAGACGCCGCCGTCCAGGACGAGCTGGATCAGCAGGTGGCCGAGGACCAGGACGACCAGCACGACGCCGGACAGGCGCATGAACAGCCACGCGACCATCTCGAAGTTGCCCCGGGTGGACTTGGGGGTCTTCTTCGTCCGCTTGCGCGGCGCCTCGATGAGGGGGGCCGGGTTGTCGGCGTTGTACAGGGAGCCGCCCTCGACGGGGCCGATCCCGGACGCGGTGGTTTCAGTGGTGGACATCGGCGTCAGCTCCCGAAGAGAACACGAGCGGCGTGGCCGAGGACGGGGTAGATCGCGCCGGCCATCAGGACGACCCAGACGACGAGCACGGTCCACAGCATCTGCTTCTGGTAGCGCGCCCCCTTCGACCAGAAGTCGACGGCGATGACGCGCAGGCCGTTGAGCGCGTGGAAGAGGATGGCGGCGACGAGGCCGTACTCCAGCAGCGCGACGATCGGCGTCTTGTACGTGGCTACGACCTTGTCGTAGTCCTCGGGGGAGACACGCACGAGAGCAGTGTCCAGCACGTGAACGAACAGGAAGAAGAAGATGAGGACGCCGGTGACTCGGTGAGCCACCCAGGACCACATTCCTTCCCGGCCGCGGTACAGCGTTCCAGCCGGCACGGAAGAACCCTCCGGGAGCGGGGACTAGGGCCGCGCCGGCTTCGGTTGTCGGTCGGGCCCGGCCGGGTACGGTCCACCGGCCCCCAGCATCGTAGCCACGTGCTGCCGCCTGGCTTACAGGGGGCCTACCTCGTGTGATCAAACTGGCACCGGACGGGCTAGCCGGGGCGGCATCTGGGGTGGCGTGTCCCGTTATCTGCCGGGGCGGACGCCGGGTGGCCGGCCGCTCCCCGCCGCGGCGCCGCGTACCGATGGGTGTCCACGCCCCGCAGGGAACTGACCAGGCGTCCTCTCGCCAGCCGGCGGAGTTCCTCGGCCGCGACGACCCGCTCCTCCTCCGGATCGTTCGCCAATCGTGACCGGATTCCTTCGAGGGTCCGGTCCAGCGTTTCCCCCGGAGAGGAATCACCCAGATAGATGACGAACACATGCCCGAAGCGGGCCTCGTAGGCTGCGTGTGCCGCGCCCAGTGCCGTGTGGGCGGCGGAGTAGGTGTCGTCCGGGAGCTCCGGCAGCACCTCCGCGGCCAGCGCCTCCGCCAGGTCGCCGGGGGTCAGGTCGTAGGCCGCCTCGTCCGATGCCGCCAGGAGGGACTCCAGGTCGGGGTAGGGGCGATGGTCGACGAGCCGCCGGGCCCAGCGGAGGCTGCGGAGGCAGGCCAGCAGCGCTTCGCAGACCTCGTCGGCGGGTGCGGTGTTGAAACCCTCGAGCAGGACGGTGGACGGTGTGATGCGGGCCTGTCCGGGGAGGGTGGGTATGTCCGCACGGCCGGGGAGGCCGGAAGCGTACGGTGGGCGGTGCGCAGGCAGCGTGGGTCCTCGCGTCACATGTGTTTTGGCAGGGGATGCCGTGAAAGGTGTGTCGCCACGTTACCGAGTGCGGTCACTGTGTGTCCGAAGGATGCCCGAATTTCACTCGGACGGGAGAGTTTCGGAACATGTGGTGGACGCAGCCCGGCCGTTGCGGTCGTAGGTTGGCGGAGTGAGCCAGCACAGGCGCCGGGCGTCGGCGAAGCAGGTGAGGCGGAGGCGGACGATCGCCGCCGCGGCCTTCGTCGGCACGGTCGCCCTCGGCGTGGGACTGGGAGTCTGGGCCTCCGCGGACGGCGACGGCGGGCGGTCCGGGGGAGCGGCGCGAACGTCCTCGAGCGGTACGGCGAAAGGCTCGGACCCGGCCGGGCCCAGCCCGACGCCCACCCGCTCCTATCCCATGTCCCAGGCGCCCCGCACGATCCCCGCCGTCCGCTCCCACACCCCCGCCCGCGGCCCCGGCTGGCGGCCGGCACACGGAGAGCGCGTGGTGCTGAGCGACCCGGAGCTGGCGGACGAGGGGCGGCTCATCGCCGGTGAGCTGGGCCTGTCGTACGCGGGCGAGAAGGACGACGTGCGGCCCGGGGACGTACGGCTCGCGCTCAGCGGCGACGAGGGCGGTGACCCGGAGTCGTACAGCATGACCGTGCGCGGCGGGCGGGTGAACATCAGCGGGCCCGCCGACGCGGGCGTCTTCTACGGCACCCGCACCCTCAAACAGGAGGTCCACGGCGGCGGCTCGGCCCCGGAGGGCGTCGTGCGCGACCAGCCGGCCAAGCCGCGGCGCGGGTTCATGCTGGACATCGCCCGCAAACCGTTCACCGCGTCCTGGATAGAGGAACGGGTGCGCGAGCTGGGGGACCTGAAGTTCAACGAGCTCGGGCTGCACTTCTCCGACGACCAGGGCTTCCGGATACAGTCCACGTCCCACCCCGAGGTCGTCTCCCGGGACCATCTGACCAAGGCCCAGGTCAAGCGGATCGTCGATCTCGCCGCGAGCCGGCACATCACCGTCGTGCCGGAGATCGACTCGCCGGGGCACCTCGGCGCGGTCGTCGCCGCCCATCCCGATCTGCAGCTGCGCAACGCGCAGGGCGTCGCGGCGCGCGGAGCCGTCGACATCTCCAAGCCCGGCGCCGCGGCCGTCGTGGACGACCTCCTCAACGAGTACGCCGGCCTGTTCCCCGGTGCCCAGTGGCACCTCGGCGGCGACGAGTACCGGGCGCTGGCGGTCGCCGACCCGGCGGCGTCCTACCCGCAGCTGGCCGCCGCCGCCCGGCAGGAGTACGGCCCCGGCGGCACCGTCGCCGACCTCGCCACCGGCTGGCTGAACGACCGCGCCGACACCGTGCGCGCCCACGACCGCACGATGCGGGCCTGGAACGACGGCTTCCTCCGCGGTGCGTCCGACCAGCCCGCCAAGGACCTCCAGGTCGCCTACTGGACCGGCAAGGAGATCGGTGCCCGGCAGCCGGTGGAGTACCTGAGCGCGGGGCGCAAGGTCCTCAACTACAACGACGAGTTCCTGTACTACGTCCTCGGGCAGCCGCAGACCTTCGTCTATCCCACGGGACAGCGGATCTACGAGCGGTGGAACCCGCGGGTGCTGCGCGGCACCACCGCCGTGCCCGCCCGGTACGACGGGCAGATCCTCGGCGGGTCCTTCGCCGTCTGGTGCGACCTCGCGAACTCCCAGACCCAGGACCAGGTGGCCGCCGGGATCCGGATGCCGCTGCGGGCCACGATCCAGAAACTGTGGGACCCGGGCGCCCCGTCCCTGTCCTGGGCCGAGTTCAGGCAACTGGCCGACAAGCTGGGCTGACGCGGCACCGGTTGACGGTCGTCGTGCGGCCGACCCGGATGCGGCGTCGGCATACGCCTGCGCACCGCGGTACGGCTGTGATGTATTCACCACGAGCCGAACCGCGAGCCGTGGGGGACGACATGGGTTACTGGGGGTACTTCGTCGTGGGCCGCGCCGAACGGCCGCTCGGCGAGCTGGAAGCGCTGGCCGGAGCCGGGGGCATGACCCGGCGGGCGGTGGCCCCCGGCGGCTGGCAGGTGTGGGAGTACCCGAGCCCGGACGGCGACGTCGGGAGCATGAACGCCCTGGCCGGGGAGACCGGCGCGCCCGCGCTGTTCGGGTTCGTCATGGACAGCGCCTGTGTGGTGCTGGAGGCGGCGGCCCCGGAGAGCGGCGGCTGGACGGCCTGTCTGGCGCGTGCCGCGATGGCGCGGTACCTCGGCGCCGACCGGGAGGGCCTCACGCTGGACGACTACTTCCTCGAGCCCGCCGACGCCGCCGCGCGCGCGGTCGCCTGGGCCGCCGAGGCCGGGCACACGGCCAGCGCCGAGGCCGTCGCCGAGGTGCTGACCGCCGACCCCGACCCGTTGGCCGAAAACCTTTTCTTCCGGCTCCTCGACCGGCTCGGTGTGGTGCCCCTGTGACACTCCCGGCCCGTTGCACGCAGTAAGGGGAAATGCGGGCTCCGTAAAGGTCGGCGCCCTGGCGAGGGAGGCGTGGATGAGCCTGGTGGAACTGATCGCTCAGGCCGACGAGCGCGGACTGGCTGCCAGCGGGTTGGCTTGTTTGGATCGGTGCGTGCCCTTGCTGGGCGGCGACGACGAGGTACTGCGGCCGCTGTGGGCGAGTCTCACCGACGGGGGCGGCGACTGGGGCGAGTCCCTGGAGAAGGCACGTGCCGCCCTCGACGAGGCCGGCGCCGAGGAGTCCGGCGAGGACGAGGCCGCGCTCCTCGCCCGCCGGATGCTCGGCGCGGCCCCCGCCGAGCGCACCGCCGCCGGGATACGGGTGTGGGCCGACGCCTGCTCCGTCGCCTCACTCCAGATCCACCGGCTCCTCGACCCCGCCGAGGACGGTGCCGGCTCCGTCGACGCCCGCCGGGAAGGCGGCACGGAGGACATGTCGCCGCTGGTCGCCGCCGAACTGCGGCGCCAGGTCACCGTCCTCGAACTGCTCGCCGGACACGGTGCGGGCGGGCTGCGCCGGGCGCTGGAGGTCTCGACCGAGGGCCGGCGGGTGCTGCGCGCGGTCGTCTCGCGGCGGGCCCGCGGGCGGGGCTGAGACCCTGCCGGGACAGGAGCTGTACGGGCGTCACAGCACCAGCCACTTCACCACCGCGTCCCCGTGGTGCGCCGTCCGGGCGTAGAACGCCGTCAGATCCTGGTGCGCCGACTCGAAGACGGTGCGGGCCTGGAGTTCGGTGTCGGACCCGGCCTCGCGCGGCAGCAGGTCGTCGCGGGCCAGGCGCCACAGCGACTCGAAGTCGGTCGAAGCGAGGAACGCGGCGACCCGGTCCGCCTCCGCCGCGGTGAGCAGCAGGAACGGCGGCTGGGCGGGGTCGTGGTCATAGACGCGGTGTCCGCCGAGCACCACGTCCGCCCCTGGGCGCTCCGCCGCGTGGTGCGGGGGAGCACCGGCGTACAGGAGGTCGTGGTCGAGGTAGTGCCTGTCCAGCATCTCCTCGCGATGCCGGTCGATCCGCAGCCGCACCGTGTCCCAGTCGTCCTCGAACAGCCTGCGCAGCCATTTCGCGCTGTTGCGCAGCGCCGGGGGCGGCACCGCGCGGAGATGGAAGTACGTGCTCATCACTGAAGGGAGCGCACGGGCCGGTCCAGGCGTCACTCCCGCCCGCGCCCGGGATCCTGCGGGAGTCCTGTGACCGTTGTGCGGGTGTGCTGCGGCGGTACTGCGCCGGTTGCGGAAAGGGCCCGGATCCGGGTGACGAAAACGCCGCTGACCTCGCTCTACGGAATGTGACTGCACAGTATGTGACGACACAGCAGGAGAGCAGGCCGCACGCCGCGGCGAAGCCGGTGCGCTGGGCGGCGGACGCGGTGGCGACGATGCGCGAGGGCGCCCGGGTGCGGCTCGACTACTCGGCGCGGAGTCTGTGGCGCGTCGACCGGATGATCGAGGACATCCGGGGCGACGGGGCGCCGTACGACGCCGTGCAGAACGTGCTGCGCGGCTTCGGCGCGTACGCCGGTGAGGTGATCGTGCGGCAGACCGGCGGCGAGTGGTGGGCGACCGGCGGCGACCACTGGGTCCGTACGCCCGACGGCAGTTTCTGGGATCCCGTCGACGAGGCACGGCGGTGCTTCGGCGGGCAGGGGTCGCTGCGGCTGCTGTGCCGGGACGCGACCGCCTCGGCGGGAGCGCCGTAGCCGCACACGGAACGGCCGGGACCCGTGGAGCGGGGGAGCGGTACGACGAGGGGCGGGGAGGGGCCAAGGCGTCGGCGTCCGTGTCCCGGCCGGGGGCGACCGGGGCCGACCCGCAGAACCGAGTCATCCGGTCGCCCGGGCGGCTGCGGAGGAGGCGGCGCCGACGGGAGGGACCGGCGGGACGGCCGGGAGCTGTGACAGATCTGTGGGCTTCGGCGCTGAGCAGCGTGGGACGTGGGACACGGGCTGCCGTGTCCCACGGCACGGATTCGCTGCTGGCGCGAGCACGAGCGCGAGCCCGGTACGGACGAGGACGGTTCTTGGGTCAGCGAGGGGAACCCCGCCGCGGGCAGGAGCACGACGGGGAGCTGGGCGCGGCCGTCGCGCGGGCCCAGGAGGGCGACGAGGCAGCCTTCGCGGTCGCCTACCGGATCGTGCAGCCGGGCCTGCTCGGCTATCTGCGCGGAATCGTCGGGGACGACGCGGAGGACGTGGCGTCGGACGCCTGGCTGGAGATCGCCCGTGACCTCGGCCGGTTCAAGGGCGACGGGGCGGGCTTCCGCGGCTGGACCGCGACCATCGCCCGGCACCGGGCGCTGGACCACCTGCGCCGCCAGCGGGTGCGGCCCCGGGCCACGGCGCTGGAGCAGGACGTGCTGGAGCTGCCCGGCCGGCTCAGCACCCATGAGGAGGCGCTGGAGGCCATCTCGACCGAGGGCGCGCTGCGGCTGCTCCGCGAGCTGCCGCAGGACCAGGCCGAGGCCGTGCTGCTGCGGGTGGTGGT
>NZ_JBHYKH010000007.1:54237-55839 GCF_042741275.1 Streptomyces sp. NPDC058964 | reverse complement strand
CGGCCGGGGCTGGCCTGCCCACATGCCGGTGCCCGGCCTCCACCGGGCCGGGCACTGTGGGCGTGGGGGCGCTCACACGGTCGTCTTGCGGTCCAGTACGAGGTCGTGGCCCACGATGTACGACGCCTCGTCGGACGCCAGCCAGAGCACCGTGTCGGCGATCTGCCCGACGCTCGCCCCGCGGCCCAGCGGGCAGGGGCTGATGGCGTTGATACGGATGCCGCGGTCGGCGTACTCGCGGGCCGCGGTCTGGGTGAGTGCGCTGACCGCGGCCTTCGACGCGGCGTACGCGCCGAGTCCGGGCAGCATTCCCTGCGCCCCGATGTTGCTCGCCGTATTGACGATGACCCCGCGGCCCGCCTTTTCCATGTGCGCTATCTCGTGCTTCATGGCCAGCCAGACGCCGGTGAGATTGGCGGTCAGGGTCTGCGCCCAGACCTTTTCGCAGATTTCCCCGACGGGCTGGTTGGGGCCGAGTTCGGTCACATTGTTGAAGGCCACGTCCACGGTGCCGTACCGGCGTACCGTCTCGGCGACGATGTGTTCGGCTCCGTCGCCGCCCGGGCCCGACGGATCGGCCACGACACGGTCGGCCTTTCCCCCCTGACGGGAGATCAGGTCACATGTGCTGTCCAGGGTTTCCAGGTGTCGTCCGGCCACCACCACGGTGGCGCCCTCACCGGCGAAGGCGATGGACGCGGCCCGCCCGATCCCCTCTCCGCCTCCCGTGACGAGGACGATCTGGCCGGCGAATCGTGCCGACATCGGAGTTCCCCTCTCTCTTCGCTTCACTTCTCGCGTCGCCATCCACACCCGAGGCTGCCGTCGGCTCCCCCCGGGCGGCAATGAACGGCCGTGCTTCCTGTCAGGTCGCCCCGCGTATCTGACGAAGTTCTCACCGCGCGATTGCCGCCCCCCGGAAAACTCTTCGACACTCCCCTTCGGCAGGTACCGCGCAGACCGGAGGGAATTCCATTGCTGACGATTTCATGGACCCGGGTCATCGACGGGGTGGACCAGGAGACGCGCCGGGCACCGACCCGGGACGGGCTGTGGCAGGCCATGCTGCACAAGGCGGAGGACCCCGTCCTGTACGTGCCCGCCATCACGTCCTCCCGGATCGTGGAGCGCTACCCCGACGGGTTCCTGCGCGAGTCGCACCGCGGCGAGCGCTTCCTCGTGCAGCGGGTCACCCCGGACGAGGCGGCAGGCGTCATCACGTTCCGGAACCAGGACACGACGGACCTCTCGCTGATCCGCAACGAGATCGGCACGGACGAGGCGGGCCGGCTCACCCTCACCCTCAGCATCACGCTGGACGAGGGCCCGACGGAGACCGCCCTGTCGCAGAGCGAGTACCTGCGCGACCTGGACTGCGACTTCTGCGGCACGCTCAAGGCGATGACCGCGGTCCTGCGCCGTACGGCACTGCACGGGCGCCCGGTCGCCCACCGCTGAGGCGCGCGGCCCCCGCCCCCCGCCCGGGGAGCGGCGCGCCGGGGGGGGGGCGCGGGGGGGGTGGGGGGGGCGATTTTTAAATGGCTCGCAATTGGCCGGCGGGCCGTCACCTCGTCGCCCTCGGCGACGCCCGGGGACACGGAC
>NZ_JBHYKH010000007.1:52103-54227 GCF_042741275.1 Streptomyces sp. NPDC058964 | reverse complement strand
GGCGCGCCGCCCCCCCCGCGGCCCCGGCGCCCCCCCCGCCCCCCCCGCCCCCCCCCCCCCCCCCCCCCCCCGGGGGGGGGGCGGGGGGGGCGGGCCCGCGGAGGGTGTCACGGCGCCGTGGACTCCAGGGGTTCGGGCGACTCCAGGGCCAGTCCGTGCCCGGCCAGGGCCGGCAGCGTGTGCACGCCCTCGACGGTCGCCTCGACGTCGAACAGCGTCCGCTGCGCCGGCGGCCGCCCGATCAGCTCGGCTGCCCGCGCGGGCAGCGGCGCGGCGGCGGCCTCGGCCGACTCCCACAGCAGCACCGCACCCCACCGGTCGCCGGCGGGGTCGGAGATCCAGAACTTCAGCCGGAGTCCTTCCACCCGGGCGAACCGGTCGACGGCCTCCTCGCGCAGGAACTCCCGCAGCGACTCGATCGTCCGGCCCGTCCCGGCCAGGTCCCACCAGACCACGGTCGCCTTGAGCCCCGCACCCCCGCTCATACGGCCTGCTCCGCCGGCTCCCCGACGAGAGCGCCCAGCGCGTCGCCGAGGATGCGCATCCCGTCCTCCGTGAGCACCGACTCCGCGTGGAACTGCATCGAGCGGAACCCGGGCCCGCGCAGGGCGTGCACCTCACGGGTGACCGGGTCGCGGCTGACCTCGACCGTGCCGACGCCGGCCACCTCGATCCGGGTCCCGGCGCTGCGGGCGGCGAAGGTGTTGTAGAAGCCGACGCGTTCCTGGCGCCCGAACAGGTCGATCTCCCGCTGCACGCCCTGGTTCGGCTGGTCGCGGCGCACCAGCGGCAGGCCGAGCCGCAGGCTGAGCACCTGGTGGCTCAGGCACACGGCCGCGAACGGCCGCCGCTCGGCGAGCAGGGTGTCCACCGCCGAACGCAGATGCGCGATCTTCGGGTGACCGCCCTCCCGCGGGTCGCCCGGCCCCGGTCCCATCACCACCAGGTCGTGGGCGTCGAAGGCGTACGGCTCGTCGAACCGTCGGACCGTCACCACTGCTCCCAGAGCCCGCAGCTGGTGCCCGATCATCGCCGTGAACGTGTCCTCGGCGTCGACCACGAGCACCCGCCGCCCGTCGAGCAGCCCCGTACCGCGCTGCCGTTCCGCGTCCGGCGCCAGCCAGAAGCCGGCCAGGCCCGAGTTGCGCCCGTCCAGCGCCGCCCGTACCGAGGGGTGGGAGCCGAACCTGCGCGGGCCCCGCTCGCCGAGTGCGGCCAGCAGGCCAGAGGCCTTGGCGCGGGTCTCGGCGACCTCGGACAGCGGGTCGGAGTGGCGTACGAGGGTGGCCCCGACGCCGATGCGCATACGGCCGTTCGCGTCGATGTCGGCGGTCCGGATGAGGATCGCCGAGTCGAGGGTGCGGCCGCCCTGCTCGTCCCGGCCGATGAGCGCCAGGACACCGCTGTAGTAGCCGCGGCCCTCGGGTTCGTACCGCTCGATCACCTTGCAGGCGCTCTCCAGCGGGGAGCCGGTGACGGTCGGCGCGAACAGGGTCTCGTGCAGCACCTCGCGCGGGTCGCGGGTGGTGTGGCCCTCGATGAAGTACTCGGTGTGCGCGAGCCGCGCCATCTCCTTGAGGTACGGCCCGACGACGCTGCCGCCGTTCTCGCACACCCGGGCCATCATCTTCAGTTCCTCGTCGACGACCATGTACAGCTCGTCGGTCTCCTTGCGGTCGGCGAGGAAGTCCATGACGCCGGGCAGCGTGGGCCCCGAGTCGGGGTAGCGGTAGGTGCCGCTGATGGGGTTCATCACGGCCCGGCCGCCGGCCACGCTCACATGGCGCTCGGGCGAGGCTCCGACGAGCGTGCGCTCGCCCGTGTGCACGACGAACGTCCAGTACGCGCCCGACTCGCGCTCCAGCAGCCGCCGGAACAGGCGCAGCGCGGCGCCGACCGAGTAGTCGCCGATGTCGGCGACGAACGTCCGCTTCACGACGAAGTTGGCGCCCTCGCCGGTGCCGATCTCGTCCTTGATGATCCGCCGCACGATCTCGGCGTAGGCGTCGGGGGCGCCCGCGATAGGGCCCCCCGCCGGCCGCCCCCCCGGGGCGGGGGGGTTTGGGCGGCGCCCCACGGCCGCGGGGAAGGACGGCGGCGCCCACCACGGACAACGCCGCCACG
>NZ_JBHYKH010000007.1:38894-52093 GCF_042741275.1 Streptomyces sp. NPDC058964 | reverse complement strand
GTGGCGTCGTCGGCGTTGGTGTGGGGGGCGGGGGGGGTGGTGTGGGGGGCGCCCCCCCAGGCCGGCGGCCCCGCCGGCCTGCGCCTCGACGGTCATCGCGAGCAGCGGCGTCCCGTCGTCGCGCGCCGTGTATCCGCGCTCGGCGATCTGCCGGTACGGGACGAGGGCCAGCACGTCCTGATGCGGTCCGTCCCCGGCCGGGGAGGTGTCGTCGAGGGGTATGCCGGCCAGTGCGCCGACCTCGCCGACCGTGCCGAGCAGCAGGTCGAGGCGGTCCGGGCCGGTGGTGTCGGGGCGGTGCAGCAGGGCGAAGGGGCCCGGCCGCGGCCCGAGGACGCGGGCGAGCAGATCCCCCGTCATCACACCTCACCTCCGGAGTAGGCCAGTTCACGGCCGGCCGGCAGGGGCAGCGCGGCGAGCAGGTCGTCCGTGAGGGCGAGCGAGGCGCAGCGCGCGGCGGCGTACTCCAGGGTCATCCGGTGGTGGCGCCGGCCGAAGTCGGCGATCGCGTCGGCCACCACGAACGGCTGGATGTCGTGGCTGAACGCGTCGAGGGCGGTCATCATGACGCCGACGTGCGCGTACACCCCGCAGATGACCAGCTGGTCGCGGCCGCTGTCCCGCATCCGCCGGAGCAGTTCGGTGTTGTGGAAGGCGCTGTAGCGCCACTTGGTGAACACCCAGTCGCCGTCCGCGGGCGCCACCGGCTCGACGACCTGACGGTCCTCGGGGCGGGTCGTCATGCCGGGGCCCCACATGTCCTTGAGCAGCCCGCGCTGCTGCTCGGTCATGCCGCCGGGCTGCGCGGTGTAGGCGACGGGTACGCCGAGGGCGGCGAGGCGCTCGCGCAGCCGGGCCGTGTTGCGCACCAGCGAGTCGACGGGCTCCTGGCCGGCCGGGAACGGGGCCAGGAAGTACTTCTGCAGATCGTGCACGAGCAGCACGGCACGCTCGGGGTCGACCGTCCAGCTCACCGTGTTCGCGGGCAGGTCGGCCGCCGTGGGCAGGGGATAGGGGCGGATGGCAGGTATGCCTGGCACAGGTGTGCTCCTCACTGGGACTGGGGGTTTCGGGCGTACGGGCCGCGCGGCGGACCGGAGGGCTCAGACACCGAGGGCCGCACCGCCGTCCACCGTCAGGTCGTGCATGGTGATGTGGGACGCCTTGTCGGACAGCAGGAACGCCACCGCGTTGGCGACGTCCGTGGGCCGGGCGAGCTTGCCCAGCGGAATGCCCACCCGGTACGCCTCCGGGACCCCTTCGATGGAGGCCCGCGCGCTGCCCTGGTCGGTCCACATGGCCGTGAGCATCGGGGTGTCGGTGGAGCCGGGCGCGACGATGTTGGCGCGGATGCCGAACTTCGCCACCTCCAGGCCGAGGCACTTGGTGAACATGGTCGCGGCGGCCTTGGACGCGGCGTACGCCGACATCTCGGTGCGCGCCGTGCCCGCCGAGTTGGAGGCGATGGTGACGATCGCACCCCGGCGGCGGCGGACCATACGGTTCACCACGGCGCGGGACACGAAGAAGACGCCGGTGGTGTTGACCGCGAAGGTGACGCTCCACTCCTCGTCGGTCAGGGCGCGTGCCTCGGCGAGCCGGAGCACACCGGCGGCGTTGACCAGGTGGTCGATCGGCCCCAGCCGCTCCTCGACGTCGTCCACCAGCGCCTCGACCCGCGCGCTGGACGTCACGTCCCCGACGAATGCCTCGACGGCCTCGCCTCGCTCGGCCGCCTCCTTGACGAGGACGTCGAGCTGGTCGCCGTCCCGGTCGACGGCGGCCACCGTGATCCCCTGGCCCGCGAGAGTCTCCACCACCGCCGCTCCTATGCCGCCGGCCGCGCCGGTGACCAGAGCTATTTCTTTGTGCATGACGGTTGGCTCCTTATTCGGCTGCTGCCGCGGCCGGTCGTTCAGGCATGCCAGACGGAAACGACGTCGACTGCCTGACGGGGATTCAGCCGCGGGTCGCAGTAACTGGTGTACTTGTCACCGATCTCATCGGCCCCGGAGGCGTCCTTCACGCATTCGTGGACCTCGTCCGGGGTGGTCTCCAAATGGAGCCCGCCGGCCACGCCGCCGTTCTCCAGTACCGCCGCCTGGAATTCCTCGACCTCACGCACGACGGTTTCGACGTAGCGCGTCTTGAATCCATGCGGAGTGGACACGGTGTTGCCGTGCATCGGGTCGCACAGCCAGATGACCGGGTGCCCTGCCGCGCGTACCGCGCGCACCAGGGCGGGCAGTTGCTCGGCCGCCCGGCCGGCCCCCATGCGGGAGATGAGCGTGAGCCTCCCCGCCTCGCGCTCAGGGTCCAGCCGCTCGCACAGCTCGAGGAGTTCCTCGGGCGTCATGGTGGGCCCGGCCTTGACCGCGACCGGGTTGGCGAGCGCGGCGAAGAACGCGACGTGCGCGCCGTCGAGCCGCCGGGTGCGCTCGCCGATCCACGGCCAGTGCGTCGAGGTCAGCAGCAGCGAGCCGTCCGGTTCGGGGCGCAGCATGGCCGCCTCGTAGTCGAGCAGCAGCGCCTCGTGGCTGGTCCACACGGGTGCCTCGACGGGCGGCGGGCCGGCGTCACCGAACCAGCCGAGCAGTTCCACCACGTCGGCGGCGGCCCGGTAGCCGCTGAGCAGCCGCTTCGGGTCGGGCCGGCGCAATTCGGGGTCGGGTTCCGGGGAGTTGACCATGTGCCCCCGGTACACCGGGAGTTCGACGCCGTCGACGACCTCGGTCGGCTTGGAGCGGGGCTTGCCGAACTGCCCGGCGAGCCGGCCCACCCGGATGACGGGCTTGTGCGAGCGGGCCTTCATCACCCCCGCGAGGACGTCGAGGAGTGCGCTCTTGCGCGCCACGTGGCCGGCCGTCGCCTCGGCCGGGTCCTCCGCGCAGTCGCCTGTCTGTATCACCTGCAGTTCGCCCGCCGCGGCGCGGGCGAGCAGGGCGCGCAACGTGCGCACGTCGGCCCCGCGCACCAGGGCCGGGGATTCCTTCAATTCGTCGTGGACCTGCCGCAGAACTCCCCCGTCCGGCCAGGCCGGCTGTTGGTCGGCAGGCCGTGATTTCCATAGCGCGACTTTATGCACGTGGCACCTCCAGTGCTCTCGTGGTCGCCCGGACATGGCTGCGCCGTCGAGTCTGCGAAGGCGCGAGCTCCGGCCTCCATCGAGATATTGCAACTTCGTCAGGTGGCGCTTTTTCAGTCAGGTTTTCCAGAGGAATTGCTCGAGTACGTGACGAAGTACCGCGACGGGGAATGAAGAGGGGAATAGAAGGGCCGGCCGACGACAGAGCGGGGAGGTCGGCCGGTTCGGTTCAAACGGCAACCTGACAGATTCGAATCTTGGGATATGCGCAGAGCCGCCGGGGCGCCCTAGGCTGACTCTTATGATCAGCCGGTCAGCCAGTGCCATGCTTCAGCAGCTGGCAGCCGAGGGAGTCGCCCCATGGCTGTCGGCGGACGCCACCACGGACTTCGACGTCGATGTCCTGAGCCATCTGGCCCGCCGCGAGCTCGTCGCGGGCGCGGTTCTCACCGGGGGCCCACCCGCCGCGCTGCACCGGGTCTGCGACGCCCTGCTCCCGGTGTTCCTGGCCACCGACGGGCGGGCCGGGCACGTGTCGGTGGCCCTCACCGCCGGCCGCGGGACGAGCGCCGAGGACCTGCTCGACGCGGCCCGCTCCCTGCACGAGCGGGTGGGCCGCGCCAACTTCCTGGTCCGGCTGCCCGTGGACGCGGGCGGCCTCATGGCGCTGCGCGACTGCCTCGCCCAGGGCATCGGGGTGCAGGCCGGTCCGGTGTACTCGGAGGAGCGCTACGGGCAGCTCCTTGCGGCCTTCTTCGCCGGCATGGAGCGGGCTCTCGCGGCCGGGCTGCCGCTGCACGAGATCACTCTGGTCGCCGGGGTCCCGGTCGGCCGGCTGGACGACTCGGTCAACGCGCGGCTGGAGGCGGTGTACGGTCCGCGGGCCGACGCCGCCCGGGACACCGCGGCCGTCGCCCTGGCCCGATGCATGTACGGTCTGCGCGAAGACCGTCTCAGCAGCGACTGGTGGCGGGTCATCAGGACCGGCGGGGCCCAACTCCCGCTCCTGCTCTGGACGGACCCGGCCCCGCGGCACATGGCCGACCTGGTCGGCGCGAACACCGCGCACCTCCTGAGCCTGGAGCGGCTCGAAAAGGCTGCGGTGGAAACCGAGCTGGCGGGCGAGGCACTGATGGGCTCGGCCTCCGAGGGCCGGCACGCCCTGAAGGAACTGGCCGTCCTGGGCATCGACATGGAGACCATGGCCCGCGAGCTGGAGCTTTCGGGGCAACGAGGCGAGTGACGACGTACGGCGGCGCCCCACCCCGGGGACACCGCCGTACGGACCCTCAGAGCCTGACGCCGTCCTGCTCGCGCTCGGGGAACACGGTCCCCGTCAGCCGCAGCAGCGGCGTGGCCTTCACGGCGGTCTCCTCGAACTCGGCGGCCGCGTCGGAGAGGGCGATCACGGCACCACCGACCCCGTAGCGCACCCGGTCCCCGGTGACCAGCGCCGTGCGGATGACGATGCTCCAGTCCGCGGCACCTGTCAGCGACAGATAGCCGATGGAGCCGGAGTAGACCCCGCGTGCCCCGCCCTCGAGACGGTCGATGATCTTCATGGTGCGCACCTTGGGCGCGCCCGTCATCGACCCCCCGGGAAAGGCCGCGCGGACACAGTCCACCGCACTCAGCCCGGACCGCAGCCGTGCCCGCACGGTGCTCACCAGCTGGTGGACCGTCGCGTAGGTCTCCACCCGGAAGATGTCGTCGGCCTCCACCGAACCCGGCACGGCGCACCGCCCCAGGTCGTTGCGGACCAGGTCGACGATCATCAGGTTCTCGGCGCGGTCCTTCTCCTCGGTGCGCAGCGCGGCGACAAGTGCCGCGTCCTCGGCCGCGCTCGCGCCCCGCGGCCGGGTGCCCTTGATCGGCTCGGACTCGATCACCCCGTCCGCGCCGACCCGCAGGAACCGCTCCGGCGAGGTGCTCAGCACATGCAGCCCGCCGAACTGCAGCAGCGCGGCGAACGGCGCGGGGTGGTCGCGCCGCAGCCGCAGATAGCTCCGCCAGGGGTCGTAACCGCCGCGCACCTCGGCCATGTTGGTCAGGCACACCTCGTACGTCTCCCCCGCGGCGATCTCCTCCTGGCAGGCCTCGACCAGTGCCAGGTACGAAGCCCGGTCGTGCCGCAGGGTGACCGTGCCCTCCGCCGCTCCCGGCGAGGCCGCATCCCGGGACTCGACGCCGGGGACCGCCTCGGGCAGCCGCCCCGCCGCCTCCCGCTCCAGCCGCCCCCGGGCCCGCCCGAGCCACGCGTGCGCCGCGTCGGCGCCGCCCGCGGCGCCGTCCTCGGCCGCCGCCAGCAGATATGTGGTCCCGGTGGCGTGGTCGAGGACCAGGGCCCGGCCCGCGAACACCATCGTGGCGTCCGGGTCCGGTGAGCGGTGCACCGCCTCGCCGCCGCACTCCGCCTTGAGTTCGTAGCCGAGGTAGCCGACCCAGCCGAGCGCGAAGTCGAAGGGCAGCGGCGGCACTTCGGTGCGGATGCCGCGCAGGTCCCGCTCCAGCCAGTCGAGGAAGGGGCCCGCGGACATCTCGGTGCCCGCGGCCGACCGTACGCTCACCGTCGCGCTGGACACGTCGGCCGTGGCCACCCGGCCCAGTGGCCCGGACGCGTCGCCCATCACGGAGAACCGTCCGCGCCGTTCGTCGGGCCTGCTGCTGTCCAGCCAGAAGGCGTGGTCACCGCCCTTGAACAGCACGGCGTACGCGGCCTCGTCGGTCCAGCGCGTCGGCATCTGCTCCACCAGCACGCGCAGCCGCCGGGTCGGCCGGCCCGCGGTGGGCCGCCCGGGCCGCGCGGTCTCGGACCGGCGCCGGCGCAGCGGGCGCCGCTTGCGGTAGGGGCGGCTCAACTCGGCGAAGTTGCGCAGGAGTTGAGTTCCCTCAGGGGTGCAGATCGACTCCGGGTGGAACTGGATCCCCCACATCGGGCGCAGCCGGTGCCGCAGCCCCATCAGTACGCCGTCCGGCGTCCAGGCGGTGGCCTCCAGCTCCGGGGGCAGCGCACTCACCGCGAGCGAGTGGTAGCGGACCACCTCCATCGGCGAGGGCAACCCGCGGAACAGGCCCGTACCGGAGTGCAACACGGGCGAGGTCCGCCCGTGCCGCGGCTCGGGCGCCCGGTGGACCTCGGCGCCGTGCAGCAGCCCGATCGCCTGGTGCCCGAGGCAGACGCCGAGCAGCGGCAGCCGCGCCCGCGCCACGACCTCGCGGGAGATGCCCAGGTCACTGGCGCGGTGCGGGGTGCCGGGCCCGGGTGATATCACCACGTTGTCGAAGCCGGCGAGCAGTTCCGTGCGCCATGCCGGGTCGTCGTTCCTGACGACCTCCGGCTCCCGGCCGTTGACCTCGGTCAGTTGGTGGAAGAGGTTGTACGTGAACGAGTCGTAGTTGTCGAGGAGAAGCGTACGCACGTGTGTCCTCGGATTCCTTCCTCGTGGGCGGCCGTGTCGGTACGTTTCAGGCGGTCCTCGCCACGATCTCGAACAGCAGGTGCTCGACCATGTCGTCGCCGTACTCGCACTCGCGGACCCGGCGGGCGGCCAGCAGACGCAGCTCGCGTCCGCACTCGTCCGCCATCCGGTACAGCGCCGGAACGTCCCCGCGGTCGCTGAAATGCAGCAGGGCGCGGCCGTTCGCAGCCACCCGCAGTGGTGCCTCTGCCAGGTACCGGCGGTGCGTGCGGTAGCCCGGGTCGACGTAGGCCTGCTCGTGCGGGGAGCGGTAGGTGTAGTCGACGGGGGCCAGTACGTAGTTGGAGCTCCAGAAGACGACGTCGAACCGCTCGCCGGGCTCCAGGCCTTTGAACAGGTCGCTGTGCACGGCGCGCAACCGGTCACCGACACCGTGCCGTTCGGCGTTGGCCGCGGCGTTCGCCACCGCCAGCGTGTTGATGTCCGAGGCCACCACCCGGTCGTACCCCGCGAGCACGGCCATCGTGGCCGTCAGACCGGTGCCGCAGCCCATTTCGAGGAACGAGCCGCCGTCGTGGGCACCCGGCGTCACGAGGTCCAGGAACTCGATCCCGACCCGGGTCGACGGTGAGTAGACGGGCGCGAAGACCTCCGGGAACAGGTGCCATTCACGGCCGTACATCGTGAAGGTGCGCGGCCTGTCCTTGCGCGTGAGCGACTCACGGCTGCGCCCCAGCGACCGCTCGTAGCTGCCGAGCGGGCCGTGTCCATGTGCGAATCCGCCGCGCGGCCTGGGCGCGACAACCGGTTCCAGCTGTGCCTGCGACATCCTTCTCCCCCATCTCATCGGCTGCTGCCGCCTCGGGCGGCCCGCCGTGCCACGACCGTGGCACTGAGCGTCAGCCTTGCTGTGGAGCGTGCTCATCAGAAGGTGCTCAGGCGACACCCTGGGCGACGGGGGGTGGTGGCCGACCCACCGCCAGTGGTGCTCACCTGCGCGTTGGGCTCGGAACCGGGCTCGGGTTTCGGTTGACCTCCGGTTGAGGGCCGACCTAGATTTTGCGGGCGGGTGTGCTCGTGTCTATGGGGGGAACGAACACGGTGCGGGATTTCGCGACAGCGGGTGAATCGCGTTCGAGTGCGCTCGACATGCTCGAACTGCTGGTGGCGGAGGCCCCCGCAGACCGGTACGAGAAGGTCGTCACCGACGCCCTCGCCGGCGGCGTCGACCCGGAGGAACTGGCCGAGCTCGAGCGGGCCCGGGATCTGTCGCTGCGTATCCGGGAACTCTTCGAGCGCCGCCGGCAGCGCGAGGCGGGACTCGTGGCGCTGGTCGACACCGTGCGCGACCTGACTCTGCCGTACACGCTCGACACCCTGCTGAAAGTGATCGTCCGCCGCACCCGGCTGCTGTTCGGCGTCGACATGTCCTGGGTCGCGCTGTACGACCCCCAGCAGGAGGGCTCGGTGGTGCGCGCGGCGGACGGCCAGGCATCGGCCATCACCGTCGGCTTCCGGGTGCCCATGGTGGGCGGGCTCGGGCTGCGCGCGACGAGGGAGTCCGGCCCCTTCTCGACGTCCGACTATCTGGTCGACAAAACGTTCGCCCACTCCGAGGACATCGACGCGGTCGTCCGCGCCGAGGGCCTGCGCTCCATGATGGCGGTTCCGCTCCAGCACGACAACGCGGTCTCCGGCGTCCTGTACGCGGCCGGGCGCTCCGTACGGCATTTCGGCCCCGACGAGATCTCGCTGATGGTGTCGCTCGCGGACCTGGTCTCCATCGCCATCGAGAAGGCCCGCCTGCTCGACGGCACCCGCCGGGAGATCGCCGAGCTGGCCGAGGACACCCTGCGCGAGCGGGGCTCCTCGCAGCTGGCCCAGCATCTGCGCAGCACGCACAGCCGGCTGGTCGACCTGGTGCTGGCGGGCAGCGATCTGCAGGTGCTCACCGCCGAGGCGGCCGAGCTCCTGGGCGGCCCGCTGAGCGTACGGGACCCGGCCGGGCGGGAGCTGGCGGCGGCGGGCTCCTTACCGGAGTCGGCGGCCACGGACGACGTCGCCGCCGCCTCGCTCGACGCGCACGCCGAACGGCGTCCGGTGCGCGCGGCCGACGGTCTGTGGGTGGCCCCGGCGACCGCCGGTGAGGAGATGCTCGGCACGCTGGTGCTGGCTCCGCCCGAGGTGACCGCGGAACACCATGTCCAGCTGCTCGGCATGGTCGCCCAGTGCATCGCCATCCTGCTGCTGATGCAGCGCAGCGCGGCCGTCGCCGACGGTCAGGCCCGCGACGAGTTGCTGCGGGACCTGATCACCGGATCGCCGTCGGTGCTTGAGCAGGTCGCCGAGCGCGCCCGCCGGCTCTCCCTCGACCTGGACGAACCCCATGTCGTGGTGGCCATTCGCCCCGAGGGAGGCATCCAGGGCCGGGCCCTGGTGTGGGCGTCGGCGTACGCGCACCGGCACCGCGGCCTGCGGACCATGGCCGGGGACTGTCTGGTGTTCCTGCTGCCCGGCACCGAGCCGGGCGCCGCCTCGGCCGCGCTGTCGAAGGAGCTGTCCTCGGTGCTGGGCCGCCGGGTGACGGCGGGCAGTTCCGGCCCGGCCGGGAATCCGGCGGCCGTCGCCACCACGTATCAGGAGGCCAGGCGCTGCCTGGACGCCGTCGTCGCCCTCGGCGGGATCGGCAGCACCGCCTCACCGCAGGAACTCGGCTTCCTCGGGCTGCTGTTGTCGGAGAACCCCGACACGGGCGACTTCATCAGCCACACCATCGGTGCGGTGCTCGACTACGACAACCTCCAGCGCACCGAGCTGGCGCGGACGTTGGAGGAGTACTTCGCCTCGCGCGGCAGCCCCACCTACGCGGCGGAGCGACTCCACGTCCACCCCAACACCGTGTCGCGGCGGCTGGAACGCATCACCGAACTCCTCGGCGAGAAGTGGCAGGAACCGGCCCAGGCGCTGGAGGTCCAGCTGGCCCTCCAACTGCATCGCACTCGCCGCGTCCTGCAGCGGAACCAGGACCACCACCGAGCGGACCGCTCGAGCGGCTGACGACGGTGATGGTGTCCTCGGACGGGCAGGGCTCGCCCCGGTCAGGCGGTTTGCAGGTCGCTGTCGCCCCGTGGCGGTTCGTTCAGCTTCGGGGCCACCGTGAGGGCGCGTACGGCGTGGGCGGCGGAGGCCAGGGTGATGTGCCGGTGCCAGCCGTTGAAGGAACGACCCTCGAAGTCGACGAGCCCGACCGGCACCGAGATCCGGGCGAAGTCGGTCTCGGCACGCAGCGCCAGCTTCGTCAGTCGCAGCAGCGCCCCCGCGGGACCCGCGGTCAGGTTGCTGATCCAGTACCGCTGCGGCCAGCCGTGCGGATCGCTCCACTCGCCGATCAGCAGCACCGGTTCCGACGACGGCGCCAGCGTGACCTGGACGGTGGCCACCAGGCTCGTACGGGCCACGCCGTGCTCCGGATCCCGCCAGGTGACCGGTCGGCGCATGGCCCGGATCATCTTCAGCAGCTGCTGCGCGGAGACCTCCCGGTCGGTGTCGCAGGGCAGCCGGCCACGATCGGCGATCGTCACCCGGGTGGCCCCGCGGACGGCGCCCAGCAGCGGCATCCGCTCGGCGTCGAAGAGGCGTACGAGGGCATGCGGATCGCAGTCCGGAAGGTCCACAACGACGGGGCGGGGTGTGCCCAGACCCCAGCCGCGCACCTCCAGGGCGGTGGCCGCGACACACTCCGCGTCGGTGACCGTGGGATGTCCGGCATCGGAGCGCAGCCGCCCGGCGGCGGTGCCCTCGCTCCGGCGCTCCTCGTGACACATCAGCCGCCAGTGCACCGGCGCGCTCGCCTCCTCGTCGACGGCCCAGATCCCCAGCGCCTCCTGGCTGTTGACGACCTGTCCGAGGCTGGGCACGAACCGCCGGGCCACGCCGACCGAGTGACGCCCGGCCTTCGGGATGACAAGCGGCCGCGCCACCCAGGCACGCGGCCGCAGCACCCGCTCCAGATACCGGCACAGCGCGGCCCGCACGGGCATCCAGTCCCAGGTGGACGAGGACACGAAGTGATGCAGGCTCTGCTCGGCCGAGCCGCCCCCGACATGGGCGGCGATGTTGCGCGCGGTCTTGCGTCCGTCGGCCGTCAGCAGGCCGTACAGATACTGCGCCCCCTTCTCCCGCTGGTCCGCACGCGGCAGCAGGGCGAACAGTTCGGCGCACAGCTCGGCGACAGTGGCGTCCGGCACCTCCGGTCGCAGGCGTCGTACGGCGTTCACGGCAGTCATTTCCAGGACCCCCTAACTCGGCACCCCCGCTTACTCCAGAGCGGAGGGGGTGCTTTCACGGTGCGGTCGGGGGGACCGCCGGCAACAGGTGAGCCGACCACACACATCCGTCGCACCACGCTGGTCCGGCCACCGGGCACGGGGCGGGACAGGTGGAACGCCGATGAGGGGCACACGGGAACAACCGCTTCTCGGTAGGGCTGTCCGCCACGGCTGTCCGCCCGCAGGCCGAAGGGAACCGGCCGTCACGGCTCCGTGAGCCCGCTGACCACGGAAGCGTGCAGGAAGATCCCGTGGAAGGAACCCGGAACGGCAGGCATAGATCGTCGACGGGCCGCGCGTCCTTGTGAGCGTTGAGAAAAACGGGAGGGCCCATGGACCCACAGGACCACGCAAGATTCCGGGACTTCGTCGACGCCCGGTGGAGCGCGTTGCTGCGCCTGGCGAACCTGCTCACCGGCGGCGACCGGCACGAGGCCGAGGACCTTGTGCAGATCGCTCTGATGAAGGCGCTGGGCCGCTGGCGACACATCGAGGACCCGGAGGGCTATGTACGCAAGGTGATGTACCGGCAGCAAATCAGCCGCTGGCGACTGCGCCGCCCGCACCGCGAGGCCACGTTCGCCGCGCCGCCGGAGGATCTCGGCATCGCCGACGGCACGGCCGCCGCCGATCTGCGCATCACCGTGGGCCAGGCGCTGGCCCGGCTGACCCCGCGGCAGCGCACGATGCTGGTGCTGCGCTATTTCGAAGACCTTTCCGAGACAGAGGTGGCGAGCGCCCTGGGCTGCTCGGTGGGCACAGTGCGCAGCACCACCCATCGGTCGCTGGCCCGGCTGCGCAGTCTCGCGCCGGAGCTGGGCGCCCCGGCTCGGACCACAGCCGTCGCCCCGAACAACAACTTGCCGAAGGGAGCGCACACATGAACGCCGACCAGCTGGACCGTGTGATCCGGGACGTCCTGCACAGGTGGACCCCCGCCAACCCCGGTGCTCCCGCGAACATCGCCGACCGCATCGTGCGCCGCCGACGACGGCGGAACCTCGTGCGCGCCACCGGCGCTGTCCTCGGCCTCGCCGGCATCGGCCTCGGCGCGGTCCTCGTCACCGGTGCGGCCGGCGACAACGGTCCGCGGCCGCCGGCCTCGCGGGTGAGCAAGCAGAGCAGGCTGCTGTGGCAGACCACGTTGCCGGGCAAGTCCTGGGACGCCTGCGGCACCGGTCCTGGTGCCGTCTACTGCCGGGGGAAGGAATACGACGGCATCGGGGTGGACGCCCGTACCGGAAAGGTCGCGTGGCAGCGGAGGGCCAAGGACGTCAACGGCGGCAGCTCTCCGGCAGGATCGCTGCCCGGTGTCCGCGACGGAGTGCTGTACACCTACGCCGATCACGCCCCGGGTGCACCCAGAGCGGGCACCGACCTCGTCGCCCTCGACATCGGCAGTCAGCGGGTGCTGTGGAAGCACGAGCTGGCAGACGACAGCCGCAACCGGGCCTCCGCCCTGCTGTACGACGGCGGGATCCTCGCCAACTCCCCGACCTTCAAGAGCGTGGTCGGTCTGGACGACAGGACGGGCCGGACGCTGTGGACGTACTCGTGGAAGAACGCCGACTGCGACCGGGCCTCGATCGACGGCGTCCCGTACCTGATGTGCTCGCCGGACAGCGAGAAGGCCCCGCAGCGCAGCACCGTCGTCCGGTTGGACCCGGCGACCGGCAAGCCGCGGACGGTCGCGACCATCGACGGCGCGACGGCCTACATCGGCGCGGATGGAGCTGCCGTGCTGCTGGGCGGTACGGGCGCCGGACAGAGGTCCCCCGGCGCCTCCGGGCCTGCCACCCTGACCCGCGTCGACCTCGGCTCGGGCAAGGTGTCGCAGTACCCTGTCGACGGCCTGCCGATGGGCGTGGTCGCGGACGGCATCGTCCTGGCACCCGGCAGGAACGGCAGCGCCGTCGCGTACTCGGCCGACAACGGCAAGCGGCTGTGGTCGCGCGACCTCGGGCTGAAGCTGCGCAAGGCGTCGCGCGAGCCCACGATGCGGGAGCTGCCCTCCGCCGCCGCGGTCGATCTCGCCGGCCGGGTGGCTTACTACCTCGATCCGTCCGGGCATCTCGTGGGCCTCGACCTGGACAGCGGTGCGGTGCGCTGGCGCGGCCGGGTGCAGGTGCCGCGCAGCCCGGTGGAGGCAGGCATCGCCCCCGAGCTGATGGTCTACGATCACGAGCTCATCGGCCAGATCGGCGGCGAGCTCTTCCGCATCAAGCCCGTGCTGCCCAAGGCGGGTTGAAACCCGGGTCCCCCGGGGGGGCGCCCGGGGGGGCGGCGGGGGGCGCGGGGGGGGGGGGGGGGGCCCGCGCCCCCCCCCCCGCGGGCCGCGCGCGGGGGGGCCACCACCCACCCCCCCGC
>NZ_JBHYKH010000007.1:36097-38884 GCF_042741275.1 Streptomyces sp. NPDC058964 | reverse complement strand
GGGGACGACGGTTGGGTGCCTGGGCCCAGGCGGCACCGGAGCCGGGCAAGGGCGCGGTTGCCCAATGCACCTGGCCCGTCTCCCCGGCGGTCTCGCTCAGCTGCGCGGTGCTCAAGTGGCCGACGACCGCCGAAACCCGCAGGGCCACCCCGGTCCTGATGGCCTCATCGGGGTGCCCGGAACCAGCGGCGCTCCACCTCGGCGAGGTGCAGGACAAGACCGAGCGGGGAGGGCGAGGAGCGAGGACGGGAACACGGATCGCAGGGCCGACTCCGGCCCGGAACAGGACATCATGGGGGAGTGTCCGGCCCTGCCAAAGGTTCCGTCTCGCCCAGCCGCAGATCGTCTCCCGGCATTCGTCTTCCCCGCGGCCGAGCACATCAGAAATCATGAGGCATGCGCCCGGACGACTGGCACCTGACCGAAGACGCCGACGACTTTCTCGCCCGAACCGGGGAGTTCTTGCGCTCGCGCCCCGCCCTGCACATCGTGCCGCTGACGGTGATCGCGAGACTGCGCGCACGCGGGGCGGACGCATACGGCGCCCAAGCAGCCGTCTTCGGCCGACTGGAGCGGGCGGGCAAGGTCCGCGCCACCTTCCACCGCCTTCCGGCCCGCGGCCTGTGCCTCACCCCCCTCACACCCGAACAGGCCGACACCCTCGCCGCCCATCTGGTCGCCCTGGGGCACTCCCTTCCCTACGTCAGCGCGGACCACGACACCGCCACCGCTTTCGCCGAGGCCTGGCGGCGGCACACAGGCGCGACACCGGCACTCCGCGTTCGGCTCCGCCTGTACCGCCTCGGCACGCTCACCCCACCGGAGCCTCTCCCCGCGGGCCGGGGCCGGCTGGTGGGCGAGCAGGATCATGAACAACTCATGCGCTGGTGCCGCGAGTTCGCCGAGGACGTCGGGGAAGCCGTCTCCATCGACGCCGCCTCCTGGACCAGCACACGCTTCGCCGACAAGCGTTACACCTTCTGGGAGACCCCGGACGGTACCCCCGTCTCCATGGCGGGCGTGAACCCGATGGTCGCCGGCGTGAGCCAGGTGGACCCCGTCTACACCCCGGCCCACCTGCGTGGTCGCAGCTACGCGGGCGCCGTGACGGCCGAGGTGAGCAGGGCCGCGCTCACCGCGGGCGCCGAGGAGGTCGTGCTGTTCACGAACGCGGCCAACCCCACCAGCAACGCCCTCTACCAGCGAATCGGATACCGCCCGATCACCGACTGGGCCGCGTACGACTTCGCGGATGCCGAACCGGAAGCGCGTTAGCGTTCGAGGTGCCGGACCGTCGGTTCGGGCTGGCCGTCCTCGGTCCGTCGGCCGCGGCCAACGGGAGGTGGCCGTCGCGGGTGGCGCGACCAGGCGCCACCCGGTCTCGCGCACTCCGTCGGCGACGGCCTTCATCAGTCCGCTGCCCGATCCTCCCACGCGACAATGTGACCGCCCTTGCCGATGAGCTCCACGAACGGCGGTCGGGCCGGGTGTGGCGCTCGTCGAGCGGGGAGGGGATCCCACCTGCGCAAACCCTGTTGCATCAGCAACCGCGTCCGCGACATCGTCAGGGCCATGGCGGACCTCGAAGTCACCTACGACAAGACGGCGAACGCGGCCTATGTGTACCTCACGGCTCCACAGGCCCGTACGAAGGCGGCTCACATGTATCCCTGTAATCCCGTGAAGGTCGGCGGCATGATCAACCTCGACTTCGACGAACAGGGGCGTCTCATCGGTATCGAGGTGCTGGCGGCCAGTTCGAAGCTGCCCGGGTACCTGCTCGAGTCGGCCGAGCGTCCGGACGCCGAAGGAACGTGACGCTGTTCGACCGGGGCGGGCCGTCGCAACCGACCACCGCGCAACGCGAGATCGCGAAGTCACGCCGGAGCGGAAAGAGGCCCGTGGAACAACCGGTACGCATACACAAAGTCCGGCTGGGCAGCGACGAGTTCCGGGTGGTCCGGGCAGCCCGGACCCCAGCCCGGCTGGCGCTGCGCGCCGACCGTCACTGGCTGTCGATGTACGCCGACCGGCACGGCGCCGCCCAACTGGTCGCCCTCTGGGCGCTGGCCGCCCGGTCCGCCCACTCGCTGGTCTACCTGCCGATCCGGGCCGACCCGGTGCCCCTCGGCGTCGTGAGTGACGGTGAGCCGGTCTCGCTGGACCTGGTCCTGGTCCACCACAGCCTGCAATTTCCGACCGCGTCATGGAAGCAGGTCCGGGCACGACTCGGTGCCGGCACGCCGCACACCACAACCACCCCGGAACAGGACTTCCCCGATGAGACGGCCATCGACCACCGGCGGCGGCAGTACCGGGCGTACCACGACCACCTCGATTTCCGCATCGCTGCGCACACTCTCTTCGTCGTGGGCAGTTCCACCGCGTTCCGCGTGTCCGGCACCGCGCTGCGCGGCCTCGTCGACCAAGCCCCGTCGTACCTGCACCGGTACCCGAACGCCGGACACTTCTGCGTCGAGCTCAGCCCTGGTCCCCGGCCACGAGCACAGACCCGTCGCCACGCACCCGGAAGCCTGCACATCCAGTACGCCGGCACCTGGCACATATGACAGCCCTCCCGCATCCACCGGGTGCCGACGCCCCTCCCCGCCGGGGACTGTGGCGTGCCGACATGGCATGCAAGGGACGGTGACGCCGGCTCCGGTGCGTTCTCGGATCGGCTGGGTGCCGGCCCGTGGACGCTCGTGTCGGGGTCCGGGGCCGGGGGGGGGGGGGGGTATGGTTGGACCCCCCACAAAAAAGGGAGGGAGAAAACCACCAAGTCGC
>NZ_JBHYKH010000007.1:28873-36087 GCF_042741275.1 Streptomyces sp. NPDC058964 | reverse complement strand
GGGCCTACTGGGAAGCCAGGGCTGGGGCCCGCGGGCCGGGGGGGTTCCCGGGTTGGGGTGGGGGCCGGCCGGGGCCGGGGGGTGGGGGGGCCGGGGGCGGGTGGGGGTGCCATGAGCGCACCCCCCCACCAATCGGAGGGACGTCAATCCCCCGATTGGCCGGCTCGGACGATCGTCCAGGGGCGCATCAGGTCGTCGTCTTCGTGTTCGAGCAGGTGACAGTGGTGGATGTACGTCGCCGGGAGCTCGGCGCCGCTGCCCGGAATCGACGCGATCGTGTCTGTCGGCGGGATGAATTCCTGGATGATGATTCTGGTCACCATCTGGGCAGGGGCCTTGACCGTGTCCTTGTAGGACAGCGCTTCGTCCGGGTCCGGCGGGATCGGCGGGCCGGTGAAGTAGTTGGTCAGCACCGGGTGGTCCTCCGGTTTGCGGCCACCGTAGATCCACTTGTCGTAGTCCGCCTGGTAGCGGGCCGCGTCGATCGGCTGCCTGTTCAGCACCTGGAAGTTGACGAGGTGGACATGCATCGGGTGGGCGTCGTGGTTGGGATTGATGTACTCCCAGATCTCGGTCGAGCCCTCCTTGATGAAGTCCTGGGACGGCTCCATGTACGGCACCGCGTTGAACGTCATCGTCCTGTAGAGCTCGTGCTGGTACACGACCCATTCCCGTCGACGGGTGTGCGGTTTCGGCTTGATGGGCGGGACCGCCTGCAGCTTGAGTTTCTCGGGCGGCGTCGTTCTGTCCCCACCTGCGGACAGTGGCTTGATGACCCGGAATTCCATGATGTCCCCGATTTCAGGTCCGCAGCCGGGGGTGCCGGGGAAGTGGACCTGCGTTCCCGGGTAGTTCGTCAGTTTGACCTTCGTGCCCATGCGCACCTGACCGAAGTCGACGATCAGGTCGTACCGCTCGGCTGGACTGATCAGGAAGTCCAGCATTGGCAACGGGGCGCGGAAGCCGCCGTCCGTGCCGATCAGCCAGAACGGCAGTGGGGGCTCGAGAAGTGCGTCTCTGGGGTCTACCTCGAACTTCAGCCGCCAGAAACGCTCGTTCGAAGCGTTGAGAATGCGCAGCCGGTAGCGTCGCCGCTCGACGTCCAGGTAGGGGTATGCCTTCCCGTTGACCACCGGGGTGTCCTCGCCTTCCCTGTCGGTCATGGTGTAGGCGAGCGAGCCGTCCTGGCTGAAGGTCCGGTCCTGCAGGATGAGGGGGACCTCGAATTCGCCTCGCGGCAGCCCGAGCCGCTCGTCGGCGGGGTCACGAATGAAGTAGAGACCGGCAAGGCCCGCATAGACGTTGAGAGCGCTCATCCCCATGGCGTGATCGTGATACCAGAGCATGCACGAATGGTCGTGGTTGGTGTAGCCGTAGATCGCTTCGTTGGGTTTGACCCGGCCCGGGTCCAGGGTGGTGTAGCCCTCGGCATGGAAGCCCTTCGGGCTGAACGACTGCAGCGGCAGACCGTCGGACTGTGGTGCTGTGTAACCGCCGTGCTGGTGTACGACGTTCCACACGTTGATGTCATCGGGGAACTGCGGGACGTACTTGTAGGGAGGCGGAGGGATCGGGGCGACGACGGGTTTCTTCTCGCGAATCATGTCGATCACCTCCTGGAACATGTGGGTGGTCGGCAGCTCGTTGCGGTACTTGACGACCGTCGGGTGGTCCCTCGTCGTGTTCAAGGTCGGCCCGAGATAGCCCATGCCGATCGGCTCGTGAGGGTCGTGTGGATTCGTGGCCCAGTAACCCCACACGGGTGATGGCCCGAGATCCCGGTGGAAGCGCCACGACCCCTGCCGCATCGTGAACTCGTAGTAGTCGGCGCCCGGATAGACGGAAGGATCCGGGATGGCTGTCATCGGCCTGGGCAGCGGGTCGACGAACCTCTCCAGCGGAGGGGTGTTCGGCGTCCCCTCGGGGTCCTTGCACCCTGCCGGCGGGTGCGCCGTCGCCGCATACGTCCGCGCTCCCAGAACACCCTGTGGAAGCATGGCCCCAGCCCCCACGGCACCGGCCATGAGGAATTTCCTTCGCTCAACCATCGTCTCCAGCCTTCCCTCGCCTCGCGTAACGCTCAAGGGATACAGGGCTGGTTCTGAACGCCGCCGAAGCACGCCGGTCCGGTCCGGCGAAGGCCACTCATTGAGCCGATCTCAACAGAAATTCGACAGGCATCAGGATTGGAATCCAATTCTTCCAGAATTGGAACCTGATTATTATCGCCAGTGCGGGCTGCGACACCCCGGCGCCACAGCCCTCCCGCCTTTCGGTCCCGCCTCGGATCGCCGGCGGTGCAGGCAGTCGGCGCCTCAGGCGATGCCGTGCTGGCCGCCCTGGGTGAAGTCGCAGTCGTGACCCGCGCTGAGCACGCCTTCGCCGGAGTTGCTGTAGCCGTCGGACACGCTCCCGCAGGCCCTCACCCACACGTCGGCGCCCTCGGGGATGTCCCCCCAGGGGTGCTTGGTGTCCGTGGTGTTGCATCCGGACGTGTTGTGGATCGTCCGGTAGTGCCAGCCCTGCCCGCGCTTGTACCAGGTCAGCTGGGCCCAGACGGTGCCGCCGTCGCACTGGTTGTCGTGGATGAAGAAATCGTCGCCGTCGGCGACGAAGTACGCATAGCCGTCACCGTTGCTCGCGTCCGAAATGGGCGAGTTCGTGCCGGCGCTGGCCGCTGCCGCGGTTCCGATGACCATGCACGCCGTCGCAGCGGCGACAGCCGAAAAGCGGCGGAGGGATATCGCGTTCATCTCAGTGATCCTTTCCGATCAGGAGGAAACCAGGCGGAGGCTGCTGCGATATTTCACCGAAAACGATGTATTGCGCAGAACGCCAGGTATGCGCTCACGCTCTCACACGGAGTCCGCTGTGATCAAGTGTGATGCCCGCAACTCGCTTATAACCAAGCATTTTTGAGCTGCCGTCAGCAGTCAGGCCGCAGGCCGAGCAGCTCGGCGCCGTATGGATGTCCGCCTCCGGCCCGCCGCGCGAGGACGGCACGCCGGCGCGTGGAGCGGGGGGCTTCGGGGCGCCAAGCGGCTGGGCCGACTTCCGGCGGCAGACAGAGGCGTACCGCTGCCCGAAGTGCGGACACCTCGAACTCTTCGCCACCAACGCGCTGCAGTCGGCCTCGCTCTTCCGGAAGCCCGTCAGATCACGGTCGCGGGTGCCGCCTCCAAGCGCGGCGGAGGAGGCCCCACAGTGCCGATCAGGGGAGGACCGACCGAGGGGGAACCGGCGGGCGCCGGACGGGGCAGACGGCCGGCGGCATGCGGCGTGCTCCTCCTCGCCGTCGCCGCCTGTACGAACAAGGAATCATCCTCACCGGAGACGAGCACCATGGGTGCTCCATCAGGCCAGGGCCGTGACGAAGCCGGACCGTGCAGTCACCTTCGTCGAATGGGGCCATTTCGGCCCCGAGATACCCCCCGCACGCCAGGATCTGCGGCCCGTCGAGCCATCACTGCATCACCGACACAGACTGAACTCGCCAGGAACTCCCGGCCCCGCCCTTTCGCGCCACATCACTCAAGACGCTCCGCCGGCCGGGCCGTTGTGCCCTGGCCCGCCACTACCGGCGCCCGGACCCGTGGGTGCCACGCCAAAAATCATGAAAACTTGACTCAGAAATTGGCAACTCAAGATGCACCTATGAACATTTGTGCGGGACGTCACATGAGGGGTGTGCATTATGCCCGCTATGGGGGCGTTTTCCGAGTGGCTCTCCCCTCGAGCTTCGCCAATACTCGTCGACGGGTGATCAACCTGTGAGCCCATTGTGGCCACACCGTGCGGCGCGTGTCCTTTTGGGGGGCTCATCAGTTGATCGGACATGCAAGTCCAGTTGGCGACAGCCGTTGTGATGCGGGTCCGCAACTCCTACCCCATATGCACCCGATGAGCCCTTACGTCTGGATAGCCGCATGAAGATATCTTTCCTCATTCACAATGTGTACGGCCTGGGTGGGACAAATCGGACGACGATAAACCTGGCCTCGGCCCTGGCCGAACGCCACGAGGTGGACATCGTGTCGGTGTTCCAGACGGCGGATGCACCACTGTTCACGGTGGATCCGCGCGTCAAGGTCACCGGCCTCATCGACACACGCCAGGTCCCCGAGACGTTGCGGAGCGAGCCGGCCGAGGTCTTCCCCGCGGCCGAGACCCGCTACAGCCAATACAGCACGATGACCGACGAGCGGGCCGCCGAGTACTTCCGCCGGAACCGCCCGGACGTGCTCATCGGGACGCGCCCCGGCCTGAATGTGTACGTCGCTCGCTTCGCCGGCGCAGGGACCGTGCGCATCGGCCAGGAGCACATCACGCTCGAGTCGCACCCGAACGCGCTGCTGCCGGACCTGAAACAGAACTATGCGCGCCTGGATGCCTTCGTCACGGTGTCCGAGGCCGATGCGGAGAACTACCGACGGCACATGGCCATACCCGGCCTGCGCGTCGTCTCCATCCCCAACAGCGTCCCAGCGCCCGCGCTCCCCGCTGCCGACCCGGCCGCCAGGACGATCGTCGCCGCCGGACGGCTCGCCGCCGTCAAGCGGTACGACCTGCTCGTGCGCGCCTTCGCCAAGGTCGCCGCGAACCATCCCGACTGGCAGCTGCGGATCTACGGCGACGGCGGCCGGCGCGGCGAGCTGCGCGCCCTGATCAACGAACTCGACCTGTACAACCAAGTCCACCTGATGGGGCTGGCCTCGCCCATCGAGGCCGAGTGGGTCAAGGGGTCGATCGCCGCGGTGACCTCGGACAGCGAGTCCTTCGGCATGACCATCGTCGAGGCGATGCGCTGCGGCGTCCCGGTCGTCAGCACGGACTGTCCGCTCGGCCCGCGCGAGATCATCCGCGACGGCGAGGACGGCCTGCTGGTCGAGCCGGGCGACATCGACTCCATCGCCGACGGCCTGCTCAGGCTGATCGGCGACGACACCGCGCGGGCCGCGATGGGCGCCGCCGCCCGCCGCAACGCCGAGCGGTTCGACCCCGCCGCGATCGCCCTGCGTTATGAGGAGCTGTTCCGCGAACTCGGCGCAGGCAGCTCCACCGCGTCGCCGACGCGCAGGCTCCTGAGCCGTTTTCGGCGCTCCCGCACCGACCGGGCGGACGCCTCTCGCACAACGGGGCCCGCGTCTCCGGCGCCGATGAGCGGGTCCGTCCATAGCGCCGCGGACGGTTCGCTGCGTGTCGAGCTGTCGGCAACCGCGCCGGTCGACACGGGTGAACTGCTGCTGATCCGACGCGGCGGCGAGGACCGCACAACGCTGCGCGTACCGCTGGTCCGCGACGACCGCGGCCGGGTCTGCGCCCCCGTCGATGGCACGCTGCCTCTGGGACACGCGATATGGGACATGTGGGTCGATCCGGCAAAGGGGCCTCGCAAGCGCCTGCGCGGCGACTTGCTCGACCTGCGCGGGCTGACGGCCTTCCGGCCCGACCCGCAGGTGTCCCCGGTGCAGGCCCTGCTGCCGTACAGGACCGTGGACGGATTCCTCGCGCTGAACGCCCGTGAGGCCGACGTGCACGCGGAGGTCCGGCGTGTCACCGTCGACGCCGACCGCGAGGCGATCAGCGTGGCGGTCCGGCTGTTCGGTACCGACGCCGACGCCGAGGGCTTCGAGCTGCGACACCGCGGCCATGCCGGGGCCGGCGCCCTGCAGCTGTCCTGGCACCGGGACAGGGACGGGGTGTTCCACACGCGCGTGTCCTGCGCGGCCGTCGCCCGGCTCCACCACGAGGAGCAGGACCTGTGGGACCTGTGGGTGCGCGTCACCGGCCGGGACGAACCGGTGCGCGTCGGCGGCTGGTTCGGCGACGTGAAGGAACGCAAGAGCGTGTACGTGTACCCGGTGATCGTCTTCGAGGACACCCCGCGCGGGCGCGCCCGGGTACGCCCGTACTACACCGTCGACAACGGCCTGTCGGTCAACGCCGTCGACCTGAAGTAGCAGTTCGGCACCGTGGGAACCGCGGGACAAGCAGGGCGACATGACATATTGGACACGGCGCCCTCTTGTCCGGGCTCACCAGCACGGCGGTCAGACGTTGGAGTCGCTCGTACCCGGCCGGCTCACGGCCATCCCCCGTACCTTCACGATTCCCGCGCGGGTGACGCCCCATCGAGCTGCTGCTCGGTGCGCTCGAGCCACCGCCGGTACCACCGCGCGAAATCATGCCCGGTCGGTACGATCCCGCCGTCCGCCGGCCTGAGGTCCTCCCAGATGGCACCCCGGTGCGGGCCTGTGACGACGAGCAGGGATGCGTAGCCGCATCCCTGCTCGCTGAGGAACACCGCGCCCGCCTCCTGAGCCTCGTACAGCTCGTCGTAGCGCGCGTTCCAGGCCGTGTACGCACGGCGGAAGGCCTCGTCGGCCGCAAAGGCATCCGCTTGGGGCTCCTGTGCCTCGATCGCGTCGAGCTCACCCTGCAAGGTCTCTGCCACGAAGGGCTGTCCGGCGAAGGCAGCTGCGGTCGGCTGCCCGGCGAAGGCGAGCCCGACGCCGCGCCACTGCCATCCGCCGTCACCCGAGACCGGTGTCATCAGGCCGTAGTCCGGGCCGGCTCCCCCGGCTCCGACATGGCGCAGGAAACTCCGGTACTGCGGGGGCAGACCGACGCCCAGGTCAGCCTCCAGCGACCGCAGTTGCTCCTCGTCCATGACCGGACCGAGTCGAAAGCCATGCCCGCCCGCCCCGAACACCCCTGCGTTGCCCGGGTGTTCGGCCAGCCGGCGCACTCGCTCCCGGACCCCCGCCCACGTCTCCTCGCTCATGGACCCACGCTAGTGCGGCTGGGCCCCGCACCGGCAATGGGTTTTCCTGCGCGGTACCGCTGTGCCGCCGGCTCGGTGAGGCGCGGCCCCGGTCAGGGCGCGTCCGGCGGCGAAGCCGACCGTGCCGGCGGTGTGGTGTCGAGATAGCCGACCTCATGGAGGCGCTCCGGTGGGCGGCCCGGCTGATGGCCCGGCGTGAGGGTTGCACCTTGACGGGGTACGCATCCGAGGTCGCGGACGACCGGATCAAGCACATCCGGGCGGTACGCAACCCCGACAAGCTCCGGGCCTGGACGGCGAGTCGAGGGGAGCCGCCGTGTTCCGGGCGTGCCAGGGCACCCCCGTGACCCAGGGCCACCCGGCGGGGCCGATGGCGCGATTGGGGACCGGGGGTCTATTTTACAGGGGGGTGGAGATGTGTGGTGGACCC
>NZ_JBHYKH010000007.1:10202-28863 GCF_042741275.1 Streptomyces sp. NPDC058964 | reverse complement strand
GCTCTGAGCCGCTCCCCCTGTCCCGGGCACGACCCCCCACCCCGGCGGCGCCCGTGGGGGGCGCGAGCGGCCCGCGCCGCCCCCCCACCAGGGCGGGGCCGCCCGGCCCCCCCCGGTCCCCCGCCCCCCCCGTCGGGCACGTAGGCCCGTTGAGCGACCGGGGTCAATGATGCACGTGTGGGACGATGGCTGTCGTTCGCACAGCGTCCACGTCCGTGTGCACAGCGTCCACGGCCGTCCGGTTGAACGCCTGTTCCCGCAGTTCACTGGGTGCCATGCCGTGCGCGGTGCGGAAGGCCCGGGTGAAGTCGCCGGGGCGGGAGTAGCCCCAGCGCGCGGCCACGGCGTGGACGGGGAGCGTGCGCAGACCGGGGTCGGTGAGGTCCCGGCGGGCGTTGGCCAGCCGCTGATCGCGTATGTACGAGGCCACCGTCAGGCCCTCGTCCTGGAAGAGGCGGTAGAGGTGGCTGCGCGAGATGTGGTGGGCCGCGGCGATCTTCGCCGGGGTCAGCTCCGGATCGCCCAGGTGCCGCCTGACGAAGGACTTGATGCGCAGGGTCAGGGTGCGGGCGTGCGTCTCGGGCGGCAGTCCCTGTTCCGCGTCGAGGGCGTGGGCGAACACCGCGGTGACGAGATCGGTGACGACCGTGCCCAGCCGCTCCGCATCGGCCGCCCGGTAGGAGGAGGTGTCCGCGGTCAGCTGTACGAGCAGCCCCGCGAGGAGCGCGCCCATGCCCTCCCGGCCGGATATCCGGCGCCCGACCACGTCGCTCGCCCGGCCGGCCGGGAGGGCCACGGCGGCACGCGGGATCTCCACCCCGACGATGGTGACCGGGTCGGGCCCGGTGGCTATCTCGTAGGACCGGGACGAGCTGTTCACATGGAAGTCGTCGATCCGGTACGCCACCTGCTGCCTGCCCCAGCTCGCCGCGCCGTCCCCGCGCCGCAGCAGGGACAGGTGGAACACCTCGGGGTCGGACTGACGTACCAGCCTCGGCGTCCGGCGGAAGACCAGGTGGTCGAAGGTCGCGGGCCACACCGTCACGTCGCCCAGCCCGATCACCCGCTGGTGCCCCCGGTAGTCCGCCGTGCGCTCACTGCTCAACTGCATCGGCGCGTGGGTACGCCCCAGCCTCTCCGCCCAGGCATCGAAACGGTCACACGCCGGCAGCTCCTGAGTGGAGAAGACAGTCTCGGGCAGCACAGCGGTAGTCAATCACAGGGCTGATCACTGCCCGCGACGCCCGCAGGCGTGAGGGATGTGCTTCCTGCGCTGCCCGTCATCCGGTGGCGAGGAGGATCCAGGTCCCCCAAGCCGCCGGTCGTGAGCCAACCGTCCGGGCCGGATCGTGAATGTGCCCTTTCACGGTGTCGCACCCTGCTCTGCGCCGCGGTCGCCGCCGGGCGTACGCAGATCAAGCCATTTCGGCGAGCGCTCGACCGCGGGCCCTCACCCGACGGTTCAAGAATCCTTTCTTCCATCTCCGCCCCAGGTCAGCGGTCGGACAATGGTCGTCGGCCCGTCGGCGTGACACCCGCTCGGACTGTCCGGATCGCAGTCCCCTTGCCCGCTGGTTGTCAGTGCCGTGCGCCAGGGTGCCGTCCGCAGCCCACGTCCACGCCTTCACGAAGGAGACCGGTGCGGTCGACGTCCTCCCGCAATCCCCCGCTCGGGCGACAACCCAGTCGCCGTCCCCTTGACGAGTGAATCGAACGCGCAGAGATCGTGCTCTCGAGCCGACAGCACTTGCCCACCACGTCACGCGTCGAACATCCACTCGACCGTTCGCTCGATGCGACCCGTATCGGTCCTGTGATCAGGGCCGTTGTCCGAAGTGCTCCAACCGTTCCAGCTACCGAGGAGAACCCGTGAATCCCGTGCTCGTACTCGCCGCCCCTCAGCCTGTGTTCGAAAACCCTCCGGCTCGGACCACCTCCCCGGCCGCCCTGCGGCGCCCGGTTGACGCCCGACGCGTTCTGTTCGCATCCGCGTCACGCCCCTCCACGAGGTGGGGTGCATGACCGACTCGACCATGCCCTCGCCGGACCTGCTCGCCTGGGCCGCCAGGGAACTCGGCAAAGAGGTGTCCGTCGTACAGGACGCTTCCCGTCCCCGCGAGAACTCCCGCGTCCGGGCCATCCGTCGCTCAGACGGCATCCGGTTCCACCTCAAGATCGCGCCGAGGCCCGTGATGTACGAGCGGGAGACCTTCGCCCTACGGCACGCAGTTCCGGCGCTCGGCGCCGGCCACGCCCCGCAGCTGCGCGCCTCGAGCGCCGAGCACCTGGCCCTCCTGCTGACCGCTGTCCCCGGCCTTCGGCTCACGAGGCTGACACAGACTCCTGCCGAGGAGCTCCGCGCGCACCGGCACGGCGGCGCTCTGCTGGCCCGGCTGCACGCGGCCGGGGATCTGTCCGGGCCCCGTCGCGCTCAGGCCGAGCGGGCGCTGCACGCCGCGGCCGACGACGCCGGCCCGCACCTGCGACAGGCCGCAGACAGGCTGACTCCGGCCGAGCGCAAGCTGGTTCGCGCCCTCGCCGAACAGCTGCACGTTCTGCCGCCCCTCCCCCTGGCGTTCCTTCACGGCGATGCCGGCCCCGGCAAGCTCTTGTGGTCCCCGCGCCTGGGGCAGGCCGCGTGGATCGGCTTCGAGCACGCACGGTTCGGGACCGCCGTGGAGGACTTCGTCGGTATGAGCCGCGGAATCTGGGCGGACCGGCCCGACCTGCGAACCGCGTGGTTCCAGGGCTACGGCCGCGACCTGCTCCCCGAGGAACGGCACGCGCTGAAAGGACTGGCGGCCCTGAACGCGGTGAACTGCCTCGTCCAGGGCCCCGCGCACGACGATCCCGCCACCACCGCGCGTGGCCGGCGCACCCTGGACCGGCTCATGGCGGGGGTGTTCGCATGACGTCGCCCCGGGACGAACAGGTGGCACCTGCGGTGGAGACGGCGCCCGACGCCGAGGGGACGCCGACCCTTCCGGCGGCACGGGCCGGGACCTTGCAACCGGCCGCACCGCCCGAACTCGACTACAACGGGCGCAAACACCGGCGGGCCATGGACAACGCGACGCTGTGGGACATGGCACGCCGGATCCCCATGGCACTGGCACAGACGGCCCGGCTCGCCTGGTCCGTCGACCGGCGCATGACGATCACGATCGTGGTCTGCCAGCTGCTGTCCGGTCTGGGCACGGCGGTGATGCTCAGCGCCGTCGCCGAAGCCCTGCCGGAGCTGACCGCCTCCGAGCCGCGCCAGGGGCTGCAGCGAGCTTGGCCGGCGCTGGCCGTCGCGGTCCTGGCGATGGCCGCGGGGGCGACGATGTGGATCCTCGCGGACTGGGCGACCCGGCGCCTGAACCCGAAGATCGCCTCTGCCGCCGACCTCACCCTGGTCGACCTGCACATGCGCGCCGAGCTGTCCGCCTACGACACGGAGGGCTTCACCGACCGCAGCCAGGCCGCGGAGATCGGAGCGTTGCGCGCCGTCGACCTCGCCGACGACGCGAAGACACTCACCAACAGCCTCGTCCAGCTTGTCTCCGCCGCGACGGTCCTCACCTCCCTGCACCCGCTGCTCCTGGGCGTGCTCCTGCTGTCCGTGATCCCACGGGGCCTGGGCGGGGTGATCGCCGCCCGCATCGACTACCGGGTGCACGACCGGACCATCTCCGCCCGCAATGTGCGGGGCATGATGCGCTGGTGGCTGACCACCGCGGATCTCGCCGACGAGCTGCGCGCCAACACGATGCGGCCGTACCTGCACTTCTGGTACCGCACGATGTGCGACCGGGTCGAGGGCCGGGAACTCGACGGCGCTCGCCCCTATCTGCTCGTGACCCTGCTGGCCGCCTCGCTGGCGGGTGTGTTCACGCTCGGCATGTGGGCTTCGCTGGCCGCGCTGGTCCTCACGGGCGCGATGTCGGCGGCGATCGCGGGTACGGCCGTCGTCGCCTCGCAGACCGCCGGCCGCGCACTCAACTCGATCGTCCGCTACGGCGCGGTGATGTTCCATCACGGGCTCTACCTCAGTGACTACTACGCGTTCGTCGACGAGGTCCGTGCCATGGCCACGGCTCGGGGCGCCACGCAGGTCAAGGCGCCCCAGCGGATCCGTCTCCAGGGAGCCGGGTTCACCTACCCGTCCAAGGACACCCCGGCGCTGCACCCGGTCACGCTCACCCTCAACCGTGGTGAGGTCGTCGCCCTCGTCGGCGAGAACGGCGCCGGCAAGTCCACGCTGATCCGGTTGCTCACCGGGCTGACCACGGCGACCGAGGGCGCGGTCCTGTGGGACGACACCGATCTGGCCACCGCGGACGCGGAATCGGTGTGGCGGCACGTCGGCCTCGTCCCGCAGAAGAACGGGCACTGGCCGTTGGCGGCCAGGGAGAACATCACCCTCGGCCAGCCTCAGGAGCACAGCGACGACCGGGTCTGGGCGGTCGCGGAACGGGTCGGCATGGCCGACGCGATGAACACGCTCCCCAGACAGCTCGACACCCTGCTGGCGCGATCGGTCTGGGGCGGGCACGAGCTGTCCGGCGGACAGTGGCAGCGCCTGGCGTGCGGGCGGGCGATGTACCGGGAGCCGGCCGTTCTCGTCCTGGACGAACCCACCAGCGAGATGGACGCCCGCGGCGAGCACCAGATCTTCCGCGAGCTGCGCGCGATGGCGCCGGGCCGGATCACCATCGTGGTCACTCACCGGCTCGACAATGTGAGGATGGCCGACCGGGTCGTCGTCCTCGACCGGGGCCGAATCCGCGAGCAGGGCCGCTTCGAGGATCTCATCGCCACCGAGGGCAGTCTGCTCGGGGAGCTGCACGCCCTCTCCCAGGACCGCTGAACGTCCGCGGCACGGGGCAGTGCCGGGTTACGAACGGGGCGGCGTACTCCGACGGGATGTCGGTGTACGCCGCCCTCGGTGGGACACGTTGCGGGAGGTGGCCCGCCTTGTCATGGCGGTTACTTCGGGTCGTCGTTGAACTTCGAGGTCGACCAGAAGTAGCCGAGCACCGCCAGGCCCAGGCACCAGGCGACGGCGAGCCAGCCGTTGTTGCCGATCCCGGTGCCGAGCAGCAGGCCGCGCAAGGTCTCGATGGCGGGTGTGAACGGCTGGTATTCGGCGATCGGCTGGAACCAGCCCGGCATCGAGTGGAGGGGGACGAAGGCACTGGAGAGCAGCGGCAGCAGGATCAGGGGCATGGCGTTGTTGCCGGCGGCCTCGGCGTTCGGGCTGACCAGGCCCATGCCGACCGCGATCCAGGTGAGCGCCATGGCGAAGAGCACGAGCAGGCCGAACGCCGCAAGCCACTCAAGGACGGTGGCATCGGTGGAGCGGAAGCCGATGGCCACGGCGACGGCGCCGACGAGGGCCACGCTGACGACCGACTGCAGCACGCTGCCGACGACGTGCCCCACGAGCACCGAAGGTCGGTGGATCGCCATCGTGCGGAAGCGGGCGATGATGCCCTCGCTCATGTCGTTGGAGACGGAGACCGCGGTGCCGATCGTGGTGCTGCCGATGGTCATCAGCAGGAGACCCGGGACGATGTACGCGATGTACGCGGAGCGGTCCGGACCTCCGCCGGCGATGCCCGCGCTCATGGTGTCGCCGAAGATGTAGACGAAGAGCAACAGCAGCATGATCGGGGTGAGCAGCAGGTTCAGGGTGAGTGACGGATAGCGCCGGGCGTGCAGGAGGTTGCGGCGCAGCATCGTGGAGCAGTCGCGTACGGCGAGGGAGAGCCGGGCCGGGCGGGCGGGAGCCTGGGTGCTCGGGGTGCTCATCGGACAGCCTCCTTGGGCTGGTTGGGGATGCCGGCGCCGCCGGTCAGGGCGAAGAAGACGTCGTCGAGGTCGGGGGTGTGCACGGTCAGTTCGTCGGCCTCGATGCCGGCCGAGTCCAGCCGGTCGAGGACGGAGCGCAGCGCGCGCTGACTGCCGTCGCTGGGGATCTGCAGCGCGAGGGCCTCGTCGTCCCGGGAAGCCCTGGGCAGGGCGGAGGCGGCGCTCTGGTACGCGGCCGGGTCGGTGAAGCGCAGCCGGACGTGTCCGCCGGGGACGAGACGCTTCAGCTCCTCGGCGGTGCCCTCGGCGGCGATCCTGCCTTCGTCGAGCACGGCGATGTGGTGGGCGAGCTCGTCGGCCTCGTCCAGGTACTGGGTGGTGAGGAAGACGGTGACGCCGTCGGAGACGAGCTCGCGGATGATCTGCCACATGTTGTGCCGGGAGCGCGGATCGAGGCCGGTGGTCGGCTCGTCGAGGAAGATGATCCGCGGGTTGCCGACCAGGGTCATGGCGATGTCGAGGCGGCGCTTCATTCCGCCGGAGTAGGTGGAGGCGGGCTTCTTCGCGGCTTCGGTGAGGTCGAAACGCTCCAGCAGGCCGGCGGTGAACTGCCGTCCCTCGCGCTTGGAGAGGTGGTGCAGGTCCGCCATGAGGAGCATGTTCTCCTCGCCGGTGATCAGCCCGTCGACGGCGGAGAACTGTCCGGTGACGCCGATCGCGGCGCGTACGGCCTGCGGGTCGGCGGCGAGATCGTGGCCGCCGACGCGGATCCGGCCACTGGCGGGGTCCGGGGAGATGAGGGTGGAGAGGATCTTGACGGCCGTGGTCTTGCCGGCGCCGTTCGGGCCGAGCAGGGAGAAGACCGTTCCTTCCGGGACGGCCAGGTCGACGCCGTCGAGGACGGTCTTGTCGCCGTAGGACTTGCGCAGTCCGCTCGCCGCGATGGCCAAGTCGGTCATGAGGAGTGCCCCTTTTACTCGCTGCGGATCTACAGGCTGCGGGCGGTGATGTCGCCGTAGGCGGTGGTCGCGTGGACGTTCAGGCCGGCGGCGGCACCGTCGGTGTTCTTGAGCGCGTTGTGGATCCGGCCGTAGCCGGTGCCGGCGTCCAGGGATGCGGAGACCCCGCGGGCGGCGCCGACCGAGATCCCACCGTGCTCGGTGCGCAGCGTGACCGTGCCGCGCACGGCCTCGGTGACGTGGAGCTCGCCCTTCTGGGTGCTGATCTCCGCGGAACCGCCCAGGCGGCGGACCGAGACGTCGCCGGCGAGGAGGGTGAGGCGGGCGCCGGCGGTCTCGTCGAGCTCGACCGAGGCTTGCGCGCCCTCGAAGGCGACGTCGCCGAGCCGCCCGACGCCCCGGAGTTCGGCGCGGGCGGCCTTCGCCTCGACGCGGGAGCCGGCGGGCAGCTGGACCGTCACCTCGATGGAACCGGAGTGTCCCAGGATCCGGTTCTTGGCCTCCGCGGCCTCGATGCGCAGGACGCCGTCGCTGTATGCGACTTCGATCCCTTCGGCGGCCGTGACGTCGCGGCTCTTGGAGGCATCCGCGGGCAGGATCTCGACCGTGGTGTCGGCGCGGTCGGCGGCGATGAACCGGATGTGTCCGGCGGGGATGTCGACGACGGCCGAGACCGGGGCGGGGGTGTCGAACTTCTGCATCGTGCGCTCCTTCGATCTACTGTTTCCGACGAAGGAAAAGCTACGTTGCATTCACAACTTCGACAACATACTTATTGCTTTGATAGTGCATTAGTGCAGCTAGAAGGCAATAAATTGTTGCAATGATCTAAATCTAACGCAACGATCTCGCCCTTGATCGTTGCAATGAAGTGAGCGTGAACGCTACCTCGGCACGAACCGGCCCGCCCAGCCGGGACGGCCGGGCGGGCCCTCGACGACCGGGCTCAGTCGTATCGCTGTTCGGCTAGGGGCGGTCGTGCGCTGCGTGTGTCAGACCTCGGCGTCGCCCAGGGCGGTGTCGGGGATCCAGGATCCGTGGATCCCGGCGGTCACCCGCCGGGGCAGGTGTACGGTGGCGATCTGGTCGAGACCGGAGGCGTCGAGGACCAGCAGCTGCGAGGCGTCCTGCTTGAGGTCGGAGACGACGGTGAGCAGGTAGCCGTCGTCCTCGCGGGTGGCGCCGGCGGCGGGGACGAACACGGCTTCGCTGGGCAGCCGCGCGTCGCCGGCCTGGTGGATGCGGCGGGCGCCGGTGGTGCGGTCGTACTTGACGATGCCGTAGCCGCCGAAGCCCTTCTCGTCGGGGAACGATATGGCGTACTGGTAGCGGTTCTCGGCGCCCAGGTAGTCCTCGTTGAGGGTCGGGAACTCCACCGCGAGGTCGTCGATGATCTGCTCGTCGACGGTACCGGCGGCCATGTCGATGACCCAGCGGCGGGTGTAGGAGCGGGCGTTGGGCTCGGCGCCGCGCCCGGGAGCGCCGACCCACCAGTTCCAGGAGAGGTGGAAGCCTTCGCGGTCCACGGTGGGGCCTTCCAGCACGATGCGGCCCTGGCCGTCCTCGTAGGCGTTGGAGACGTGCAGCATGTTGCCCGGTTCGACGGAGAACCAGCGGATGTGCCGGGTGCCGTCCTCGCCACGGGGCATGACACCGATGCGGGCGGGCTGCTGGTCGCTCCAGCCGTAGGGGATGCCGGAGTTCTCGGTGGGGTCGAAGGTGACGTTGCCCTCGATGAAGACCACGTGGCGGCGGGTGACGGCGAAGTCGTGCTTGAGGGAGGCGCTCGCTCCCGGGATCTCGGCGCTGTGGACGATCGCGCCCTTGGCGTCGGCGACGTAGTACATCAGGAAGGGCGGGAACGGCGCGGACCCGAAGAAGTGGAGTTCGCCCGTCACCGGGTCCTCCTTGGGGTGCGCGGTCATCGCGGTGCGCAGCCTGCCGTCGAAGTCATGGGCGCCGACGGTGTCCAGGTCACGGGTGAGCTCGAAGGGGAGGTTCGCCTCGCAGAGCGCGAGCAGCCGTCCGGCGTGCTCGATGACGTGGGTTCCGGCGACGCTGGCGGTCAGGTCCGGGCCCTTCTCGGTCATGTAGGGGGCGCCGTCCAGGGCGGGGGTGTGCACCCAGCGGTTGCGGTACCACTCGGCGCGGCCCTCGCGGAGCCGGATGCCGTGGACCATGCCGCTGCCCTTGAACCAGTGGGTGGGGGTGACGCCGGGCTTGGGGTTGTGTCCGTTGCGGAGCAGACGGCCGGTCAGCTCGGGGGGCAGGATGCCCTCGACGGTGAGTCCGGTGGCGGTGATCTCGTCGGCGACGGGGGTGTAGTGGCCGGTCAGGTAGGGCTTCTCAGCGGTCATGGCGGGAACCTCTTCTCGGTGGATGTGATGGGTGTGCTGGATGTGATGTGCCGTCACAGAAACTGTTCGGCACGGGACTTGAGGTGCTGGAGCCAGTTGTCCAGGGAGGCGTGGAGGGCCTTGCCGAGGTCGTCGGCCGCGGCGTCGACCGGGGCGCCGCTCCAGGACTCCTCGGTGCGGACGATGACGTCGTCGCCGTGCTGCTCGAACGTCCAGACGTGAATGCCGGTGATGCCGGCGGCGGGGCCGCCCCACACGATGCGCTCGCCAGGGACCAGTTCGCGCACGGTGGAGCTGATGTCGAGGCCGTGGGTTCGCCAGCCGAAGGAGTTGCCGGGCATCAGCGGGCCGTCGAGCCCGGCCTGCTCGACGTCCGCGTTCCAGGTGGGCCAGGCCGCGATGTCGGTGTGCAGCTCCCACACCGTCGCGAGCGGGGCGTGGATCACGGTGCTCAGCCGGACGACGACCGGGGCCGACTCGTCGACAGTGACCATGGGTTGTGGTTCCTTTCCTGATGGGTGGGTGCCGCTGGCACGGCTGATCCATCGGTTCAGCCGGATCGGGGGATTCGCCCGGTGGATTCGTCCGGGGGATTCAAGAGATGCCGGCGGTTTGCGGCTCGGAGGCCGGGCCCTTGGTGGAGGTGGTGGTCGCGGTTCGCGGCCGGCCGCCGCAACGGGTGAGGAGCGGCGCGAGGAGTGCGGTGGCCGCGAGGATCGCGGCCGAGACCGTGAAGGCGGCTCGGTAGCCGGCGGTGAGGGCTTCCAGGTGGGGCTGGTGGGTGGCGGCGTGGGCGGTGACGGAGCCGGCCAGGGTGGCCAGAGCGGCGAGGCCGATCGCACCGCCGACCTGGCGGGTGGTGTTCACCAGACCGCCGGCCAGGCCCGCGTCCTGTCGCGGGACGCCGTCCACGGCGAGCGCGGTCAGCTGGACGAAGGCGGAGCTCAGGCCGAGGCCGATCAGGATGCTCGGGCCGAGGACGTGGCCGAGGTAGCTTCCGTCGGCGGTGATCCGTGACAGCCACAGCAGGCCGACGGCCGTGGCGAGCAGGGCCGAGGTCACGGTGACGGTGTCGCCGACGCGCCGGGAGACTCGGGGTGCCGCGGCGGCGCCGAGCATATTGGCCGCCGCGAGCGGGAGTTGGCCCACTCCGGTGGCCAAGGGTCCCATTCCGAGGACCTGTTGCTGGTAGAGCGGCAGGAAGAAGAACAGGGCGATCCACACGGATCCCAGCAGTGCCATCAGCAGGTTGCCCGCCGCGACCCGGCCGGCGGTGAACAGCCGCGGTGGTACCAGCGCGTTCGGCCGACGAAGCTCGACCGCGACGAAGGCCACGAGCAGCGCGGCGGCGCCGAGGAGGGAGCCCAGCACCCGGGCGTCCGTCCAGCCCGAGCCACGTGCGGTGGTCAGGCCCCAGACCAGGCAGGTCAGGGCCAGGGTGACGACGACGGTGCCCAGCAGGTCGAACTTCCCGGCCTCGCGGCCGGCCGCCCGTGGCACGACGGCCGCTACGGCGACGATGACCAGCACCGTGCCGAACGCGACGGAGTGGAAGATCCAGGGCCAGCCCCACGCCTGGGTGAGCACACCGCCCAGCAGGACACCGCCCGCTCCTCCCGCGCCGGAGACCGCTCCCCACACTCCCAGCGCTCTGCCGCGCGCGGGACCGGACGGGAACAGGTCCATCGTCACGGCGAGCGCGGCCGGGGCGATGGCGGCGGCGCCGAGGCCCTGAGCGGCGCGAGCGGCGACGAGTACGGTCGAGGAGGCGGCCAGTCCCGCCGCCAGCGAGGCCACCGCGAAGAGCGAGAGGCCGCCGATCAGCACCCGGCGGCGGCCGAGCAGGTCGGCCGCCCGCCCGCCGGCCAGCAGCAGCGCCCCGAACGTCAGGCCGTAGGCGTTGACCACCCAGGTGGTTCCGCCGTCCGACAGGCCCACCCCGGTGCGGATCTGCGGAAGCGCCACGTTCACGATCGAGGTGGCGAGCATGACCGTGAACTGGGCCGCGGCGAGCGCCGCGAGCACGGCCGCGTGCCGGGGGGCGGGCGGCGCCGGGTCCGTCTGCGTGCGTTGGAGGTTCATGGCGCACACCCTCGTGCGGGGCACTGTCCACTATCCAGGCCCATCGGGAGCGGGGACTGTCCAGTGCTGTCCGCACCTGTCCACCTGTCCCGCGAAGTGTGCGCCCGCGACGGCGACCGCTATCGGGGGCCGTGCAACTCCTGCTGCCACAGGGCCTCGCAGAGCAGGTCCAGGCCCTGACGCAGGTGACGGCGGTAGGTGCCGTAGGGCAGGCCGAGGCGGCGGGCTGCGGCTTCCTGGGTGGGCGCACCGGAGAAGTAGCCCGCCGCGAGGGCCTCGCGGGCCCGCACTCCGCGCGGGTCGAGGGCGAGGCCGTCGACGGTCTGGCGCAGCAGGGTGCGCAACTCCTCGACAGGGTCACGGAAGTCGGCCGCGAGACGGGCGCGCATCAGGGCACAGGCGGCGAAGGTGCCCGCGTCGCGCCAGTGCATCAGCGCTTCTCGCACGGCCTGGTCGAACGCGGTGCGCGAAACGGGCGACGGACCGGACCGGACGGGCTCGTCGGTGCCCGATATGAAGCGGTGGAGCCAGGTCTCCACGGGTTCCTGGCGCCAGTCGACGCTGAACAGGCCATACGTGTGTGCACCGACCCGCGGACGCGCCCCGGTGTCGCTGAGGGTGCCCCTGACCCGCTCGCCCCATGTCTCGGCGTCCCGGTAGACGGCGAAACCGTAGGCGCGGCCGCGGGCGCGGGCGGACTCCGCCTGGGCGCGGGAGCTGCTCAGGTCGATGACGCGCGAGGGAACCTGGTACCGCTCCGGGTAGATCGAGAAGCGGCTGATGCCGATGTGCTCGCCGGGGCTCACCGGCCCGGTGGCTTCGGTGTACTCCCACGCCGCGGCCACGACGGGATCCGTGGCCAGGTCCTCGGGGTCGGGCGGGTACGGCAGGGCCAGCCGGGCCGTGAAGGCCACGGTCCTGCCCGTGCTCACGAGCCGGTAGACGCTGAAGGCCTGCGGCTGGCGCCGCGCCCAGTGGCGGACCAGTTCCGCGGAGGCGGCCCCCTCGGTCTCCTCCGCCATGCGCAGTACGGCATCGAGGTCGTCGGGGTGCAGAGGACGGTCGTGCACCTCGTCCTCGCGGGACCAGGTGCGCAGTCGGGCCAGGGTCTTTCCCTCCCGGTAGAGGTAGAAGAGCTCGTCGGTGACGGTCCACACCCGTTCCTCGGGTGCCTCGCGCAGGATGCGCAGGTATTCGTCCGCCAGTCGCCGGCGCATCGTCACGAAGGCGTTGGGTGCGCGCCAGCGCAGGTCGGCGGCCAGGGTCTCGCGTGCGGCGTCGTGCGGGTGGAGCCCCCGGTGCGTGGACTCCATGAAGGGCAGGTCCCTCAGCCAGGAGAAGAGCAGGTGGGCGTCGTGCTCGGGCAGCACCGCGGTGAGCAGTTCCTCGGAGGTCGAGTGGGCCTGTGCCGCCACCTCCAGGGCGCGGCGGTGGGCCGCGGTGGGTACCTCACCGATCAGTCCCGCCAGCAGGGTTCGCAGGACGTCCGCCGAGGGGGCCCAGATCTCCTCCCTGCCGCAGCCGGCCGATCCGGCGGCTGCCGCGAGGGAGAGCGCCAGCGGGTTTCCCGAGGCGAAGCGGAGCACCCGGTCGCGCAGTTCGGGCCGGATCTGTGCCGCGGCGAGCAGGCTTCGGGCCTGTTCCTCGGAGAACGGCTCCAGTTCGGTCACGTGCAGGAGTCCGGCCCAGGCGGGGTCGGCGGTCCACTGCGGCTGCGGAGCGAACCGGCCGGCGAGGACGACCAGGGTGTCGTCGGCGGCGCGGGGCAGGAAGTGCTGCCACAGCCAGCTCTCCAGCCACTGGCAGTGCTCGAAGGAGTCCACGAGCAGGACGGTGCCGGGTACGTCCAGGAAGGGACCGGCCGCGCGCTCGAAGTCGGCCGGGTCCCGGCTGACGAAACGGCCGTCGAGTTCGATCAGGAGCCGGCCCGCCGTACGGGCGTCGTCCGCCAGGCGCCTCAGCAGTGTCGACTTGCCGATGCCGCCCGGCCCGAACACGTGGAACACGAAGGGCGCCTGCGGGTCGTCGGCCAAGGCCTTCCCGAAGCCGGCAAGTTGCTCGTCCCGGCCGATGAAGGCCTGTGCTCGCGCACTGCTCAGCCTCGCTCCCACGGACACCATGGCGGCTCCTGTCCCCCTGTCCCAGCACCGGGCACAGCCATGCTCGTAGACACCCACCGGGCCTCGTGGGGTCAGGCATCTGTACGAGGTTGGCGTGGGGTTGGTCCGGCCCCTTTCGCGCCGCCCTCGCCAATCTGTTCGAGATCCTAACAAGGTGTCCGGCGGGGCGGTGGGTGGCGAGGCCGTGGCAGGTCACTCGGCGAGTCCCGGGATCTCGTCGTCCCGGTGGCCGGTGGCGCCTTCGTGTACGGGCGTGAAGTCCAGCGGCAGGGCGGCGGGACCGCGGGTGTACAGGCCGGTCTCGCGGTAGCGAAAACCGGGGCTGTGGCGCACCCGGTCGAGCAGCGGGAGGAGCATCCCGGCGGCCGTCTCGATCTCGGCGCGGGCGAAGGCCGCACCGACGCACTGGTGAAGTCCGGTACCGAAGGACAGATGCTGGGCGGCGGCGGTGAAGGAGCGGGCTGTGCCGAGGTCCGGGCGGTGGATGTCGAAGGTGTCCGGGGCGGTGAAGGCGTCGGGGTCGCGGTTGGCCGCACCGATCATGCAGAAGACGGTGGCACCTGCCGGGACGGTGGTGCCGGCGAACACCGTGTCCTGCTCCGCCTGACGGGGGATGAGCTGGACCGGCGGGGTGTAGCGCAGTGTCTCGGCGATCGCGGCGGGCAGCAGGGTCGGGTCCTGGCGGACTCGGGCCATCTGGTCGGGGTGGTCGATGAGGTGCTTGAAGAGCAGGGCGAGGGTCTTGTCGGCGGGCTCGGTGGCAGCGGCCAGGACGTTGATGATCAGCGCCGTGACGTCGCGGTTGCTCATGGCGACGCCGTCGAACTCGGCGGTGCACAGCCTCGATATCAGGTCTTCGCCGGGGTGGCGGCGGCGGTGCTCGATGACGGGGACGAGGTAGGCCTCCAGCTGCTCGGCGCACTCCAGGCAGTGGCGGCGGCGTTCGGGGGTGAGGACGATGCTCGTGATGAACTCGGCGACGCCGCTGTGCCAGGCGGCGACCTGCTGCCAGTCCTTCTTGTCCAGGCCGAGGACGTCGAGGGTCACGTGGACGGCGAGAGGTCTGCCGAAGTCGTTGACGAGGTCGACTCTGCCCCGGGGAAGAAAGGGTCCGATGAGCTCGGCGGCGTTGGCGTGGATGGCGCGTGTCTGGTCCCGCAGGGCCTGCCCGGTGAAGCTCCTGACGACGATCTTTCGCTTGGCGGTGTGCTCGGCCCCCGTCATCTGGGCGAGGACCGGCCCGCGCATCACCGGCTCGGCACGTACCTGCAGCGTCTCGGTGGTGAACGTGGCGTGGTCGGTCAGTACGCGCTTCACGTCCTCGTGGCGGGAGAGGAAGTAGCTGTCGATCGCCGGCTCGTAGTGCACCGGTGACCGCTCCCTCAGCGGGGCGAAGTAGCGGTAGGGATCGGCGGCGAAGTCCTCGGAGAGGACACTGACGTACGGGTTGGCCATATGCATGGCGGAGAACCCTCTCAAAGTCCGCGCGGCTGTGCGGAGCCGGGGTGCCGGGACGCGCAACCCACCCTGTGACGTGTCCTGTTGGCTGGTACTGGAGGTCGCCGACTCGGCTTGCGGTAGCCGTCCGGCTCCCGTTGCCTTGGCGAGCCCTATTACGGCGTAATAGATCCGCCCTTCCGTTCGCTTTCCCAACTCACCTCGCCGACACCGCGGTTGGGAAGGCGCATGCGCGCGAGCTGCTGCACCACGGGGTCAATCGCCTTCCGCGGAACGGAACTCGGGGCGAGAACGGTCTGCCGACCGGCGGATTCACTCACGTTGCGTACATTCGGGTGACTCTCAACCATCTGTACATTTTTCCATGGTTAAGATCCGCTTCTGTGACGGAGAGTCAGAATATCCGAGCAGCCGAGGAAGCGGCCGACGTGATCATCCTCAGCGCCGGGCCCGCCGGGCTGGTGCTCGGCAACCTCCTGCACGGAAGCGGCATCGACTGCGTCATCCTGGAGCGCGCCGACCGCGCGCACGTCCAGACCCGGGCACGGGCCGGTTTCCTCGCCACGAACACGGTTCGGCTCCTGGACCGGCATGGTCTGGCCGATGGCCTGCACCGGCGCGGCCGGGAGCACGGCACCTGCGAGTTCCGTACCGAGGACGGCCGTTTCCGCCTGGACCACGGCAGTCTGGGCCGGGGCGAGGGACACACCGTCTATCCGCAGCAGGAGCTGGTCACGGATCTCCTGACGCAGTTCCTGAGCGCCGGGGGACGGATCCGCTTCGGGACGAAGGCGGTGACCGTGCTCGGAGCGCACGGCACTCGGCCCTCGGTCACCGTGCACGAGGCCGACGGACGCCCCGGCCGATGGCAGGCCAGATACGTCGCCGGCTGCGACGGACGGCACGGTGCGGCACGGCGTTCGCTCCCGCCCGGTGCGGTCCGCCGTCATCGCCGCGACCACGGAGTGTCGTGGCTGGGCCTGCTCGTCGAGGCGCCGCCGAGCCTGGATGCCGTGGGCTACGCGGTCAACAGCCGTGGCTTCGCCGGGCACATGGCCCGCAGCGCCGAGGTCACGCGGTACTACCTGCAGTGGGAGCACGACCGTCCGGCCGACGCTTGGTGCGAGGAGCGGATCTGGGACGAGCTCGAGCTGCGGATGCTCGCGGCGGACTACGGGCAGCCGCATCCTCGCCGCGCACCCGCGCCTGCGCGGCATTCTGCTCGAACGCCTCCATGCCATCCCGGCGGCCCGCCGGATGCTCGAGGATGCCGGCTACGGCGAACGGTGCACCTACCGGGCAGGTGACTTCTCGGACGTACCGCCCGGCGGGGACGTCTACATTCTCTCCCGCGTGCTGCACGACTGGGACGACGAGCGCTGCCGCGAGGTCCTGCGTCATTGCTCGCGCGCGATGCCCGCCCACGCCGACCTGCTCATCGTGGAACGTGTGCTGCCCGGCGACGGCTCGGCCTCGCTCGCCACCGCGTGGGACCTGCACATGATGTGCAACGTCGGCGGCCGCGAACGACGCGCCGACCACTACGCCCGACTGCTCGACGACGCACAGCTCACCCTCGTCGGCCGCTCACCGCTGCCGCTGGACGGCAGCGTGCTGCACGCCCGCAGGGAAGTGTCTCCGGTGTAGGCAGCCAGACCGAGCGTACGGCGATGAGTTCTCCCGGCCCGGAGGCTGGTGGGGCCACGAACCCCCTTTCCACACCCCGGTGTTCGTCGGACCCATCGCAGGCGTCCTTCGTTCACGCCCTCCGACACCGTGTTCCGCTTCGTCGACGGCGACCCCGCCGCGGTCCTCGTGCAGGCGCGGGAGGCGGCACAGGGCAAGAACGTCCCGGCTCGGCGGTGGAGAAACACGAGGGCGGTCAACGAGCAGGTGGTGCGCCCCAGCGCCCAGAGCAAGGGCGCACCACCTGTGCGGGTGCCGAGGGGGCCGGACCCGTGTCACCGGCCGAAGGCACCCGCGGTCCGGTCAGCGGCGGTGGCCGCCGTGGCGGTCGCCGCCGCCGTGCCGGTCGCCGCCGCCGTGCCGGTCACCGCCGCCGTGCCGGTCGCCGCCGTCGCGGTGGTGGCGGCCCCAGGACTCGTCGTCGACGAACCGGCCGTGGTCGTTGCGCAGCGTGACGGTGTCGTGGTCCTGGTCCCACACGTAGTTGCGGCGGTCCTGGAACAGGTCCCTGCGGGTGTCGTGGCCCTGGCCGGTGTGGACGCGGACGGTGGTAAGGCCGTCCAGGTGGAAGTGGTGGAAGGTGTAGATGCGGCCGTGCTCGTTCGCCAGCGTCCAGCCGTCGAGGTTGACCGCCCGGCGGGTGGTGTTGGTGATGTCCACCCACTGCCGGTTCAGGGAGCGGTTGGAGCGGTCGTCCCGGCCCGGGGACTCGTACTGCACGCCGCTGATCACCACCGCGGAACGGTGCAGGCCCGCGGCGGGCCGGCCGACCGCGCCGGCCGGCAGCGCCACCGTCCCCACCACGGCGGCCGCCACGGCTGCGGCAACGGACAGACGGCGGACGGAAGCAGATACGGAAACGGACACGAGGTCCCCCTTCACGGTCGTGCGCACACCCCGCCACCCTGCGGCGAATCCGCAGGCCACCTGAGGTGTGTGGTGCGAGTCGGCGGCCGGCTGGCCGCGCACTCACACAGTGCGGGCCCGGTGAAGGCGTTGTGAGCGATACGCGGCACCTGTTACCGCTTGACCACATTCGCGTAACCCTTGGATGTAACACCCACCCATCGCCGTACGACACAGGATTGACGTTTCCTCAGCCCCGCCCTCCGCCCCGCACCGGACCTCCGGCACCTGCCCGCCACGGCGCACCACCCCACCCCGCCGAGCGCCGTCACCCGAAAGTGAGTAACAGCCGCTGACCATCGTCCAAGGCCTGGTCACCGCGGAAATTCGGCCCCGGCGGTATGTGACCGGAGCCGGCCGGCGTCCGGCGGCGGTGACGGTGCCTGTGTGTCCCGCATCCACCGCCGTCACGGTGATGTCGCCGGGCCGGGCGACCGGACCGGGCACACCGTTGACCGAACGCCCCAGGAGCGTCGGCCCGGGAGCCGTGTCGGCGATGTCCCGGTGAAGGGCAGCCGTTGAGCCCGGCTGATTTCTCGGCACCTCATGTCGAAATGCGCTGCACGGGCGTCGGCTACAGCCTCGGCTCACACCCGGCATCGCACCACAGGGCCCGCTCGCGCCCCGGGCACGGCGACATCCGTCACCCGCACGGCCGCCGTCAAATGCCCGAAATACACGTGTCCGCATGCCGATGACGCAGGCTGTCCCTGCTGGTCGCCGACAGGGGCGATCACACCGCACACCCGAACGACCGACGGAGCTGACATGTCCCATGTGCCTGCCGATCTCCGGTACACCGAAGAACACGAGTGGGTCCGCACCGAGGCCGACGGTACCGTGACCATCGGCCTCACCGACCACGCCCAGAACACGCTCGGAGACATCGTCTTCCTCGACCTGCCCGACGTCGGCCGGAAGGCAGAAGCAGGCGACTCCATCGCCACGGTGGAGTCCGTCAAGGCGGCGTCCGACATCTACAGCCCGCTCACCGGTGAGGTCGTCGAGGTCAACCAAGACGCCGTTGAGAGTCCCGAGGACGTCAACAACGCGCCGTACGAGACCTGGCTCTTCAAGATCAAAATCGCGGCCGGGGCGCCGTCCGACGGACTGCTCGACGCCAAGGCCTACGCGAAGCTGGTCAGCTGACGCAGGCAGCATCGCGCTCACGAACGCATGCGAGCGGAGGGGGGCGGTTTTGTCGGGCCACCAGCCCCCCCCCCCCGCGGGTGTGTTGTGGTTGTAAAGCCGGGCGCGCGCACCTCTAACCGGCTGGTGTGGGGCGCGGGGCGCGCGT
>NZ_JBHYKH010000007.1:2320-10192 GCF_042741275.1 Streptomyces sp. NPDC058964 | reverse complement strand
TGGCCGCTCGCCGCTCCCCCCGCGCGGGGGGGGCGGGGCGGGGGCGCGCGCGCGCCCCCCCCCCCCCCGGCCTCTCAGCGCTTGGTGGTGCTGTTGAACAGCGAGCGCGACCAGACGTAGCCGACCAGGGCGATGCCGGCGCACCAGGTGAGCGAGATCCAGCCGTTGTCACCGATCTCCGAGCCGGAGAGCAGACCGCGCAGGGTCTCGGTCATCGGCGTGAAGGGCTGGTTCCCGGCGAACCAGCGCAGGCCCGGCGACATCGAGTCGGCCGGCACGAACGCGGAGCCGAGGAACGGCAGGAACTGGATCAGCAGCGGCTTGTTGCTCGCCGACTCCACGGTCTTGGAGATCAGGCCGAGCGCCACCGACAGCCAGGTGACCGCGAACGCGATGGCCGCGAGGAGACCGGCCGCGGCGAGCCACTCCAGCGCGCTCGCCCCGGAGCGGAAGCCGACCGCCAGGGCGACACCCACGACCAGGACCATGCACACCATCGTCTGGATGACGCTGCCGATGACATGGCCCGTCATGAACGACGAGCGCGTGATGTTCATGGTGCGGAAGCGGTTGATGATGCCCTCGGTCATGTCGGAGCAGACCGCGATCGAGGTCGACATCGAACCGGCGGCCACCCCCATGACGATGATGCCGGGGGTGAGGTAGTTGAGGTACGCGTCCCGGCCGCCGCCCATGCCGGCGCCGATCGCGTCTCCGAAGGCGTACACGAACAGCAACAGCATCAGGATCGGCGTCAGGGCGCTGCCGAGCCCCACGGACGGGTAGCGGATGGCGTGCTTGAGGTTGCGCCGCAGCATCGTCGTCGAGTCGTGCACGGCGTAGGTGAGCGTGCTCATCGCAGGGTCTCCTTGACGTGAAGTGGGGAGGCGGCGGTGCTGTCGCCGGTCAGGGCGAGGAACACGTCGTCGAGGTCGGGGGTGTGCACGGAGAAGTCGGCGGCCCGGATGCCGGCGGCGTCGAGCCGGTCGAGCAGGGCGCGCAGCGCGTCGAGGCCACCGTCGCCCGCCACCCGCAGGGCGAGGTTCTCGTCGTCCCGGGCCGCCCCGGGGAAGGCACAGGCTCCGCGCTCGTACTCGGCGGAGTCGGTGAACCGCAGCCGTACGTGGCTGCCGGGGATCCGTGCCTTGAGCTCGTCGGCCGTGCCCTCGGCGACGATCCGGCCGCCGTCGAGCACGGCGATCCGGTCGGCCAACTGGTCGGCCTCCTCCAGGTACTGGGTGGTGAGGAAGACGGTGGTGCCGCCCGCGACCAGCGAGCGCACCGTGTCCCACATGGTGCGGCGGCTGCGTGGATCGAGCCCGGTCGTCGGCTCGTCCAGGAAGATCACCTGCGGATCGCCGACCAGCGTCATGGCGATGTCGAGGCGGCGCCGCATACCGCCGGAGAAGGTCGCGGCCCGCTTGTGCGCGACGTCCGCGATGTCGAACCTCTCCAGCAACTCCTTGGCGCGGAAGCGCCCTTCACGCTTGCCCAGGCGCAGCAGGTCGGCCATGAGGAGCAGGTTCTCCTCGGCGGTGAGCAGGTCGTCGAGCGCGGCGAACTGGCCGGTGACGCCGATCGCGGCGCGTACGCCGTCGGGCGAGGTGGCGACGTCGTGCCCGGCCACCTGGGCCCGGCCGCCGTCGGCGGCGATGAGCGTGGACAGGATCTGCACGGTGGTGGTCTTGCCGGCGCCGTTGGGCCCGAGCAGTGCGAACACGGAACCGGCCGGGATACGCAGATCGATGCCGTCGAGCACGGTCTTGTCGCCGTAGGTCTTGCGCAGACCGATGACGGAGACGGCGGCGGGCGTCCGCGGACCGTCCCCCCGTCTGGGCGTGGGCATGACAGATGAAGGCACGGGGTCCTCCCGTTCGAAGGCTGAAGTGACTGGGGGTAGGAGGAGATGAAGGTGGTGCGGGAAGCGTGAGGGCGCTCAGGCTTTGGCGCGGAGGATGTCGATGTTGCCCCAGTTGGTCCGTGCGCGGACCTTGACGGTGTCCTCGGTCTGCTCCGGGGCCTCGGCCGCGGCGAGCGTGTTGCGGACCTGTCCGCGGTTGGAACGGACGTCGAGCCAGGCGGCGGTGCCCTCGCGGATGCCGACCTCGATGGAGCCGTTGGAGGTCTCCAACTGGACGTCGCCCCGGGCGACTTCGGCGACTCGGAGGGGGCCGTTGGTCGTGGTGCCGGTGACCGACGCCTCGGCACGCGCGATGTCGATGCCGCCGTTGGCGCCGCTCACCCGCAGCTCGCCGGTCACCGCGCCGACGGCCGTGGTGCCGTGCGAGTTCTTCAGGACGGCGGGGCCGTCGACCGTGCCGACACGCACATTGCCGGTGCTACTGGTGATCTCCGCCATGCCCTCGACCCGGTCCACGGTGATCGAGCCGTGCGAAGCGGTCAGCTTCAGCGGGCCGGTGGTGTCGAGACGGACGTCGCCGGCCGAGGTCTTCACACGGACCTCGCCGAGCCGGCCCTCGCCGAGCACATTGGCCCCGGCGCCGGTCATGTCGACGCGCGAGCCCGTGGGCAGTTCCACCGTCACGTCGACGGTGCCGCCGCGCCCGAGCAGATTGGCCTTGGGCGTGGTAACGGTCAGAATGCCGCGCGCGAAGGCGACCTCGGTCTGGCCGGCCGTCCGTACGTCCAGGTCCTTCTTCGGGTCGCGGGGACGCACCTCGACGACGGTGTCGAGGCGGTCAGCCGTGGCGAACCGGATGGAACCGGCGTACACATAGGCGGTAACCGCAATCGGTTCGGGAGTTTCGAAAGAAGGCATGGCTGTACCGTCCTCATGAGTCCTTGGGCCGTCCCCGCAGGTGGGACGCGGTGTGGGTGCGGTGCGGTGCTGGGGGCGGGCGCGGCTAGCGCACCCAGCCCGTGAAGCTCTGTCCGACGGTGCGGGTCCGCTCCGTCGCAGGCGGTCGCGTACCGCCGTCGACCGCGGCCGACACGGCCCGCACCAGCCACGCGTTGACCGACAGGCCCTCGCGGCTCGCGGCCTCCTCGGCGCGCGCCTTGAGGTGGGCCGGCAGGCGCAGATTGACGCGGGCGGTGCCGCCCTCGTCGCCTTCGGCGGGCACCTGCGCCTTGAGCGGTTCGACGGGCGCGGCGGCCGCTTCCGCGGGGCCGCCGTAGGCGGGCGGCGGCGTCACCACGAAGTCGGGGTCCAGACCGCGCAGCCGTACGTCGACCGAGCCGGGGGCGAGCTCGCGGGTGATCTCGTCCATCGCGGCGGAGAGCACGTTGAGCATGGTCAGACGGGTCGCCGACTCCAGCGGAGCGGTGAGTCGCTCGGCCAGCTCGCGGGCGTCTTCCCCGCCGGCTTCCGCGGCCACCGCGAGTTCGCGCCGCAGGGTGTCGACATACGGAGTGAGGTCCATGACGCCATGGTGGCACCACAATGGCGCCAAGCGCAAGCCCGCTTGGCGCCTCGCAAGGGGCGCATAGGACGAACACCGGTCCCGACCTGGGTAAAGACGGCGGGACGGCTTGCCCCATCTTGGCGCCATGCGCGCTCACACGACGCCCCCATGACCCCGGGATGACACCTGAGTGGCACCAGGTGGCACCAGGTGATGCCACCCGGCGCCACTAGGCGCCACCCGACGTCAGGTGATGCCAGGCGATCGCGAGAGGGGGCGGCCCGTCACCGCGGATCGCCCGATTCGCCCGATAGCCGCGGGCACCGTCGAGCGCTCTTCTCCGGCATTCACACACCGGGGCCGTCAAGGTCTGGCGCTTCCGCCTCGGAACGGGGCCCAGGCGGGGGGAACAGGAGATCCTCGTAGAAGCTCAATCCGAATATCACGGCCAGGAGCATCACCGGCACGAGCAGGCCCACCACGACGACCATGACGCCTCCCGGCACGACAGTGATCACGGGAACGGCAACGGCAACGGATCCGCTTCCAGCTTGCGCCGAACGGGGGAACACAGCACTCCGGACCGGCACGGCCGTGGGCCATCCGGGTGAAAACCCGACGGCGCTGCGGCATAGGGTTCGACCGCGACAAGCCCGTGCGGGCGCACCTGCGCGCCTTCACCTCGCCGGGGCCCCTCCGCCTCGGCCCGGAACAGAGGAATTCGGCCGTGAATCCCGAAGTCGGCGGGACGTATTCGCCCCGGACGCTGATCGAGCATGTCCCGGCCTTCGCCGAGCATGCCCGCCCCGCGACGCTGCTCCGCCCGTCCGCCGGTACCCCGGGCCCGTACGAAAGCTCCGTCGGCGGCCCGCTTCTGTGGCCGTCGGACGAGCAATGGCCCGTGTGCCGGGCGCCGCACCTGGTCCACAAGCGGGAAAAGCTGTCAGAGCGCGACCAGGAGCTGTGGCAGGAGATGGACCGCAGGATGAAGGAGCGCCGGGCGGCGCGCGGTGGCGCGTACGAAATCACCGAGGAGGACGCGCAGACGCAAAGACGCATCATGGACGGTGCCGGCGCGCTCGACATGATCACCTGGGAGCGGATCCGGACGGTCTCGGAGCCGCACGCCACGCCGTCCCCCATGGTTGCGGTGCTCCAGTTGTTCTCCCGGGACGTCCCCGGTCTGCACTTTCCCGCCGGCTCGGACCTGCTGCAGCTGTTGTGGTGCCCCGACGACCACTCCGAACCCCCCGGCCAGCCCAGATACTGGGGTCCGAACGTCGAGGTCCGGTTCCGGTCCGCGGCCGGGGTCGCCGAGATCCTGGACCCGCCCCGTCCGCAGGAGCTGAAGAACGGCTACCTCCCCCACCCCTGCGTCCTCGACCCGGTCGACGTCGTCGACCTGCCCGACCAGGACGAACTCCCCGAGGACCTCGTCGAGACGGCCGACGCCTGGGCCGAAGATCTGGACCTCGAGTACGCCCGTACCTTCGGCTGCCTCTCCGGGTGGAAAGCCGGCGGCTGGCCGAGTTGGCACCTCACCGACCTCGTCCCGATCGACTGCTCCTGCGGCGCGCGGATGCGCCTGCACCTCACCATGGACAGCGGAGGCGCCCCGAAGCTCAACGTGGGCCGTTTCGGCGAACTCCGGGTGTTCATGTGCCCGTTGGACGACTCCCACCCCGTCCGTCTCAACATCCAGTAGGCCATGCTGCCGTGCCGGTCACCCGGTCGCTCGGGCCGACTGGCGAGAGCGGCTTGAGCGGCTTGAGCGGCACAGTCTTCCTGGACACAGTGGTCGCACCGCATCGCCGGTCGAGAGGTGCCGGCGCCGCGCCGGTCGCAACCGCGGCCCACGAAGCCCGTGCCGCGCAGTGCGCATGGCTCCACGTCGGCTTCGAGGAACACCTGCGTTCGTCCTGCTTCGAGGCCTGCGGCTTCAAGGAGACGGCAGCCGGTCCGATCGCCCCATGACGCCCTGGGCTCAGGTGGCTTGGGGCCAGGCCCGCAGGAGGGCGGCGATACCGGCGGCCGTGCAGGCGGGGTCCCGCAACAGGTCGCGCAGGGCCACGGCGTCCTCTCGGGTGGGCTTGACGGGGATGCCCGAGGCCTCGAGGTACATCACGCCCGTCGCCGCGGCCACGGCCATGTTGGATCGCTCCAGCCAACGGCAGCGGCCGAGGATGTGGATCAGGGCGGCGGCACGGGCGTACGGGCCGTCGTATACGGGCTGATCGAGCAGCTCCGCCTTGTGAGCGGCCACGGCGGCGACCGGTACGCCGTAGTCGTCGGGGGCCGGATCGCCCGCGCCCGCGAGTTCCGTGACCTGCAGGATCCAGGGGACGTCGATATGCAGGTCCATTACGCGGCGTGTGCTCCCGGGGCGGAACGGTCGGCGTCCTCGGCCTCGTCGAAGACGGCCCGGTGTTCGTCGAGGAAGCGGCGTGCGGCATCGAGGCCGCGCTGCCGCAGCCCGCCGGCGTCGTCCTGTACGAGCGCGGCGATGTAGTCACCGACGCTCATGCCACGGTCCTTGGCGCGCGCCCGGGCGAGTTCCGCGATCTCGGGATCGACCCGCGCACCCAGCTGTGTCTTCGCCATGCCCTGAGGGTAACACCTGTTACCAGGCGCGGGACAGGCGCGACTCGACCAGGACCCTCACCACCACGTCCTTGTCCTACCGGGAGCCGGCGTCAGCGGCACAGCCCCCGGCCGGCCGCAGTGTCAGCCGGTCGCCGAGCGGTGTGTTCGACGGGCCCGTCCAGGCGCCGAGCAGCAGTCACTGGCGCAGCAGGTCGCCGGGCCCGGACAGCGGCCCGCCGCCGCCGAACGAGGTCTGGATCGAGCCCGCCACCGACTGGCACGAAGGGGGCACCAGCGACAGTGCGATCCCCGCGGTCCCGGCGCTCGCGGCCAGGCGGGCGGCGCGCGGCGCGCGGCGGCACACTCTGCCGGGGCAGCGGCTCCGCGTCCTTGACGGTCGTGCGCGCCACCAGCACCGTGAGCAGGGAGGTGTACAGCATGGCCGGATGACGGCCGGGGGACCGACAGCGCGATCGACGTAAGTCCGGCGTCACTCGCGGCAGTCGCCCAGCACCGCCGCCGCCACCGCGCGCGCCTCCTCGGCGGGAGCCGTGGTGCGTTCCCGCAGCGCGGTGACGATCGCGCCGTCCATGAGGAGGACGAACTGCCGCGCGAGCGCCTCGGGTTGGGTGTGACCGCGCTCGGCGAGCAGGGCGGCGACGTAGGCGGTGACGCGCTCCTTGTGCTCGGCCGCGACCCGGTAGGCCGCGCTGCCGGTGTCGGCGGTCTCGGCCATGGTGTTGATGAAGGCGCAGCCGCGGAAGTCGGCGCCGGCGAAGCGCTCGGCCAGTGCGTCGAAGACGTCCAGGGGCTTTCCGCCGAAAGCCTCCACGCGTTCGGCCAGCCAGGCGCGCCAGGCCTGGTCGCGTCGCTGCAGGACGGCCACGACCAGGTCGTCCTTGCTGGCGAAGTGCCGGTAGAAGGAGGCCCGGCCGACTCCGGACTCGGCCAGGATGCGTTCGACTCCGACGGCGCGGATGCCCTCGGCGTAGAAGAGTTCCTCGGCGGCGTCGAGGAGGCGTTCGCGTGCGTGGGTGGCCATGGGCCCAGGCTACCTCGATCTTGACAATTATGGTACCGATCAGTACCGTCTCACCCCCAGAAGACGGAACCGATCGGTACCATCTGGGGGACTCAATGCCACGCATGCCACAGCTCGCCGACGACCCTTCGGGGCTTCTCGACCAGACCCGGCGCCAACTCGGCCGACTGCCCAACCTCTACGCGGCGATGGCCAACGGCCCGGCGGCACTGACCGGATACCTGGCCCTGCGCGACCACCTCGGCCGCGGCGTCCTGTCCGCCCGCCTCCGCGAGCAGCTCGCGCTGCTGACCGCCCAGGAGAACCACTGCACGTACTGCGTCAGTGCCCACACCCTCCGGGGCCGGAAGCTGGGTCTGACCGACAGGGAACTGGTCCGCACCCGCGAGGGCGCCGACGACACGGACCCGCACGCCGACGCCGTGCTGAGGATCGCCCAGGAGGTCATGCGTACCGGGGGCCGCGTCGAGGACACCGCACTGGCCGACGCCCGCCGGGCCGGGGTGACCGATGCCGAACTGGCCGAGATCGTCGCCCACATCGCACTCAACACGCTGTCCAACTACTTCAACCACCTGGCCCAGCCGGACCTGGACTTCCCGGAGGTGTCCGCATGAACCGCGAATGGCGCAAGGGCTCGATCGAGCTCGTGTCCGGCTACACCCTCACCGACGCCGACGGCCGTCCGGCCGGCCGCGTCGAGGATGCCGACTTCGCGGTCGAGGGCGGCTTCATCAACGTCCGCGTCCCCGGCCACCTCCACACCCAGTTGGTCTCGGCGCCGGCTGTCCGGCTGATCACCTGCGACTCCTGACCGATTCCTCCCGGGAGGGCCGGGGGGGCGGGGGGGGGGGGCGGGGGGGGGCGGCGGGGCGGGGTCTC
>NZ_JBHYKH010000007.1:0-2310 GCF_042741275.1 Streptomyces sp. NPDC058964 | reverse complement strand
GGGCGCGCGCGCGGTGCGCCCGCCCACACCAGCTGCCCCCGGTGCCCGCGGGCGGCGCCGGCGGGGGCGCGGGGGCGGGGCGGCGCCGCCCCCCCCCCCCCCCCCGCGGACGCGCACCCCCGCGTCAGGGGGTGGGCACCAGTGTTTCCCGGGGGTTTGCCCCCCGCCGGCCCGGTGGCCCGCGCCATGTCGGAGCGCGCCGTCGCCCGGTTGACTGTCGTCCCGTACACGCGACGACGGGGAGGGTCTTCCATGACCGTGCGTGCGAGGAGGTTCGGGGGTGCCGTCCTGGCCGGTGCCCTGCTGGCCGTGGGCTCGACGACGGCGGCCGCGCCGAACACGGCGCCGGAGCACCAGGTGACCAAGGGCTCCGCCCACGCCGCGGCCGAACTGCGGCGGGACGTGGCCCGGGTACGCCAGGCGGGCGGCGGCAGCGTGAACGTGGTGGCCCGGGTCGACACACCCACCGGGCCGCTCCGCGCACGCACCGGTACGGCGGCCGCGGGCTCGGCGGCGCCGGTGCCGTGGGACGCCGAGTTCCGCATCGCCAGTACGACCAAGACCTTCGTGGCCGTCGTCGTGCTCCAACTCGCCGCAGAGAAAAGGCTCTCGCTGGACGACACCGTCGAGCACTGGCTGCCCGGCACCGTGGCCGGCCACGGCAACGACGGTCGGCGGATCACTGTGCGGGACCTGCTGCGGCAGACCAGCGGCCTGTTCGACTACACCGACGATCCCGGTGTCCGGCGGATGCTGCAGGACTTCGACGCCAACCGCTACAACGACACTCCCCCCGCCGGACTCGTCGCGATCGCGACGAAGCACCCGCCCCTGTTCACCCCACAGCCCGGTGGCCGTACGCGCTGGGCCTACTCCAACACCAACTACCTGGTCGCGGCGATGATCGCCGAGAAGGCCGGCGGGACGGGCTGGCGAGAACTGGTCGAACACCGTGTCATCGCACCGCTCGGACTGCGCCACACCTCGATACCGGGCGCGAACCCGTTCCTTCCCGAACCGCACGCACGGGTCTACCTGACCGACGCCGACGGTGAACGGCTCGACGTCACCGACCACAGCTACCAGCACACCGCGGACTCCGGCATCGTCAGCACCACCGCGGATCTCGACACGTTCTTCCGGGCGCTGACCGACGGCAGACTGCTGCCGGCCGCGCAGTGGGACGAGATGCGGCAGACCGTCCGCCGCACCGACGACCCCGAGGACGTCAAGGAACAGCCACTGGGTGACTACGGCCTCGGACTGCGCACGATCCCCCTCTCGTGCGGAGGCTCGTACCACACGCACGAGGGCGACGGCCCGGGCGTCTACACCCGCCCCGCCGTCAGTGCCGACGGACGGCGCGCCGTGACGGTCTCCATCACCACCACCTCCGCTCTGGCGGACCTGCCGACCCTCAACCGAGCCACCAACACCCTGATCGACCACGCCCTGTGCGCCGACGCCGGGTAGTCCGGTCCTCTGCAGAGGCCGCGCCGGCTCGGCCCGGGATCACGCATGATGATCAGCATGACTTCCATAGCCCAGACCCCGATCACCGGCCTGGACCTCACCGGGTTCACCGAGCTTGAGCCCGGCGTGTGGACCGACGAGGCAGGGCTCGTCCTGTCGGTCCACTTCTTTCCCCTCGTCCCGGACCTGCCGGCCCCGCTGCACGAGCCTGAGAGGCTGCGGTTCGAGCGTGCGCAGGGCACGGCGGGGGCCGGGGGCGGCCTCATCGAGGCGGTCGTCGGAGCCGTGGACGGTGTCCCCGCGCTGCGCCAACTGGTCAAGATGCCGTTGCAGAGCAGGCCGGGGCAGGCCTTCATCGGCAGCTGGACGCTGCCGAAGGACCGCTGCAGCACCGTGGTGAAGGTGCAGGCCGCGGAGGGCGCGACGACCGGTCTGCGGGAGGCGATGGTGATGAATCAGGTGGGGCCGGCCGACTACTTCCAGCCCCACCCGTACGCCGGCGGCGGGCAGTTCGGCGGACTGCCGTACCACGTGGCCGACCTGGAGCAGTGGGATCCCCGGTTCCCCGACCACCCGCTCACCCTCGTACGCGCCGCACTGCACCGCATCACGCCGACGGTCACGCTCCACGAGCAGTTCAAGACCCTGCCGCAGTTCAGCGGCCCCACTCCCCCGCCACACCCCGGCCCGGCCGCCCCGCCCGCGCCCCGGCGCGGATGGTTCCGCCGCAGGGACGTCTAGTAGCAACGCTGTTCAGTTAGGGCGGTCTGGGCCGCGTCAAGGGTCGGTTGTGAGCATGTTGATGCTGATGGTGGCCTTGTAGGTGGTCCGGTCAAT
>NZ_JBHYKH010000006.1:4641-57363 GCF_042741275.1 Streptomyces sp. NPDC058964 | reverse complement strand
TTGGGGCGGGGGCGGCGGCGGCGGGGCGCGCGCCCCGGGCCCGCCCGCGCGGGGGCGGGCCGCACGCCTGGGTCCGGTCGGGCGCGACCGACGGCATGCCCGCCCTGCCCTTGGGCTCGGCGGTCGTACCCGACGACGGGGAGGCGAAGGAGAGCAGTCCCGGTCCGTCGTCCGTGGCCGACTCGGACGGCACCGGGGCCGCCGCGGCGTCAGGGTTCTCGTGGTTCACCACGATCGCGGCCGCACAGGCGACGATCGTGGCCATGGCCAGCCCGCCGGCCAGCCAGAGTCTTCGGGTTCCGGGGGCCCGGGAGGTGTCCGGCAGCCAGCCGGTCTCCCAAGGCTGCTTCCCGGAGGGGTGGGGGGTGGTTTCTGGCATGCGAGGTTTCCTCCAGCGGCGCCCAGGGCGGCGGCCGGGGATGTGGGGATGAGGTGATCGAGTGGTGGAACTCTAGTGGAGCCGGGGGGTTGCCGGGGCCCGTTTCGGTGAGCGATTTCTATGAAACTTGAACATGCTCGTGCGGTGCGTGCCGGGCTGTGCGGACACTCAAGCGCTGGCCGGCGTCGACTCGGATCGGTCTCCGCGCGGCCTGGTCGGGCGACCGGCCGGCCCGAGCGCGGCGCCAAGCCGAGCGCCTCGCGCCGGCCCGCGAGCGGCCGGCCGTCCGGCACCGCCGCGCGAGTCGAACCCGGCGGACGGCGGGCGGCGACGCAAGATCGCCCACCGCCCCCAACCCGAGGGGCAGTCCCCGGACTTCCGGGCGCCGCGCGCGATCCGGCCTCTCCGGGAGGGCTCCATGACGGCGCTTGTTATGTACGCTTGTACACATGGGATACCTCTTGCTCTCCGGAGCCATCGCGGCGGAGGTGGCCGCCACGACCGCGATGAAGTACAGCGGCGGTTTCACCCGGTTGTGGCCCTCGCTGCTGACCGCCCTCGGCTACGTGGTCTCCTTCGCCCTGCTCGCCCAGACCCTGAAGTCCGTCTCGATCGGCACCGCGTACGCGATCTGGGCCGGCGTCGGCACGGCGACCATCGCGGTGATCGGCCTGACGCTGTTCGGCGAGGGCCTGAGCGCGACCAAGGTCGCCGGAATCCTGCTGATCGTCGCGGGCGTGGTCGTCCTCAACCTGGGCGGGGCGCACTGATGCCCCGGCGCTACGACCCCGAGCGGCGGCAGCGGATCATCGACGCGGCGATCCGGGTCGTCGGGGCGAAGGGCATCGCCGGGCTGAGCCACCGTTCCGTCGCCGCAGAGGCGGACGTTCCGCTGGGTTCCACGACGTACCACTTCGCGACCCTCGACGAGCTGATGGTCGCCGCCCTGCGTCAGGCGAACGAGGGCTTCGCCAAGGCGCTCGCCGCAAGCCCCGTGCTGGAGGACCCCGGGAGCGATCTGGCGGCGGGCCTCGCGCGCGTCCTGGGAGAGTGGCTGGGCGGCGACCGCACGGGCGTAGAGCTGGAGTACGAGCTGTATCTGGCGGCTCTGCGGCGCCCCGCCCTGCGGCCGGTCGCCGCGGAGTGGACCGAGGAGACGGCGCAGCGGCTGGCCGCCCGCACGGACGCGGTGACCGCACGGGCGCTGCTCGCCCTGATGGACGGGATCTGTCTGCAGGTGCTGCTGACGGGGGCGGACTACGACGAGGGGTTCGCCCGCGAGGTGCTGGCACGGGTGGTTCCGTGACCGGCTCCGGGCGGACCGTGCCGACCGGCACCTGAGACGCCCTGCACACCGGTTCGCCCGCACGACCCGCCTCGCGTTAGTTTTCCCTCATGACCGACACGAACGCTCCCCGCACCACCGGCGCAGTGGCCGCCGGCCTCGCCACGATCGCCGCCGACGGCACCGTCCTCGACACCTGGTTCCCCGCCCCCGAACTCGTCGACGAGCCCGGTCCCGCCGGCACCGAGTCGCTCTCCGCCGAGAAGGCCGTGGAACTGCTCGGCGAGGGCGCGGCCAAGGCGATCGGCCCGGACGCCCGCCGCAACGTCGAGGTGGTAGCGGTCCGCACGGTCATCTCCTCCCTCGACGCCAAGCCGGTCGACGCGCACGACGTCTACCTGCGTCTGCACCTGCTCTCGCACCGGCTGGTCAAGCCGCACGGGCAGAGCCTGGAGGGCATGTTCGGCTTCCTCGCCAACGTCGCCTGGACCTCGCTCGGCCCGGTCGCCGTCGACGACATCGAGAAGGTGCGGCTGAACGCCCGCGCCGAGGGCCTGCACCTCCAGGTCACCTCGATCGACAAGTTCCCGCGCATGACGGACTACGTCGCCCCGAAGGGCGTCCGTATCGCCGACGCCGACCGGGTCCGGCTGGGCGCGCACCTCGCCGAGGGCACCACGGTCATGCACGAGGGTTTCGTGAACTTCAACGCGGGCACGCTCGGCACCTCCATGGTCGAGGGTCGTATCTCCGCGGGCGTCGTGGTCGGCGACGGCTCGGACATCGGCGGCGGCGCCTCGACGATGGGCACGCTCTCCGGCGGCGGCAACGTGATCATCTCCATCGGCGAGCGCTGCCTGGTCGGCGCCGAGGCGGGCGTGGGCATCGCGCTCGGCGACGAGTGCGTGGTCGAGGCCGGCCTGTACGTCACCGCCGGCACCCGGGTCACCATGCCCGACGGCCAGATCGTCAAGGCCCGCGAGCTCAACGGCGCCTCCAACATCCTCTTCCGCCGCAACTCGGTCTCCGGCGCGGTCGAGGCCCGCCCGAACAACGCGGTGTGGGGCGGCCTGAACGAGATCCTGCACAGCCACAACTGATCAATGGCGGCCGTGACCTGCGGCCGCCTCATCGATCAACGCTCTGACCTGCTGCTGAGCTGTCGGCAGTTGCCGGCGTTGGTCATCGTTGAGCGCCCTTCCACGGCCCGAGGACGGCCCGGGAGGGCGCTCGCGCGTTGGGGGAGAGACCCTGCTCCCCTTGCGGGGGTTCGCTTCCCGGTGGCTGGTCAGGCGCCCAGTTCTTATCCGGGTACAGCCAGCCGATCCCACACCGCGTCGAACCAAGCCTGCATGCTGTCGACGAACACCGAGCCGGGGGAGCTGGGGTCGGCGTCCTTCACATGGTGGGTCAGCGTGGCGCCCAGGCCCAGTACGTCGAGGGCCGAAACGACCTCGCCCGAATCCAGCGACATCGGCCGCTCGGTCACTACGTACATGCCGTGCAGGACTTCGACCCCATTGAGCAAATAGAGCTTGAAGGTGGGGATCAGCGGCGCATGGCGGATCTCTACCTCGACGTGGCCGACCGGCCTCTCCATCTGCAGATCCTTCAGCAGGCCGCGCAGGGAGTCCGTGTGCCGCTGCGTGATGGCATGCAGCCGCTGCCAGGGGCGGGGGTCGTCCTTGTCGTCGCTGAGCCGCGGGTAGGGAAGGGGCAGCGACTTGTCGGGCAGCAGCATGCGCAGAGCGATCCGCTGCGGCGCGATCACGCTGCCGTGGATGCGCTCGGCCTGAAGGCGAATGTGCGCGTCCAGGGATTCGGAGGTCAACGTGTAGACGTCCAGAGTGACTTCGGGCTGCTCGAACGCTTCACCGATGAGCGGCCCCAGCGTCATTCCACGCCGCATCCTGCTGGCCTTGGGTGTCGACGACTGGATACGTTGCGTCTTGACGACTCGTGACCCACGGCCCTGCCGCGACTCGATCCAGCCCTCGCTGACTAGTTCCCGCAACGCCCGCTGGACCACGTCCCGGGAGACCGCGAACTCCGCGGCCAGGTCACGCTGCGAGGGAAGGAAGGAACCTCGCGCATACGTACCGTCGGTCATCCGGGCACGGAGTTCGTCGGATACCCGTTGGAACTCCCTGCCGCCGCCGGCACTCTGATCGCGGTCCACGCCTCGAACCTACCGTTCCCAGCGCGTCGGTACACCGCTCTCAGTCCAGAGGAGGCACGGCCGAAACCGCGATGCAGTCCCCTCAACGCGATCTGCGGGGCGGGTGCAACACGCGGGTAGGCTTGACGCGCCTCAGGCCCGCCGGTTCTCCGGGCTTGGGCATGGTGGCACCAGGGTCGCGGATCCAATTGGGTGACCTGCGGGTGTCGCTCACCACGACTGTCGTGAGTAGTCGTCACCGGTCGCCACTGAGCGGCCTCGGACGGCCCAGAGAGGCCCAGCCGAGGTCACTCGTCGGCTGCCAGCCACTCATCGAGCCGGACCTTGACCTGGTGGTTGTGGGCGGCGTGCCAGATGACCTCCCCACGGACGAAGGCTCCAAGGGCCGGGAGGTCCATCCCGAGCGGCATGGCCGTGATCTCCGCCAGCGCTATGGCGTTTGGCACGCCGTCGATACGTATGAAGACCCCGAAGCGCTGGCGACCGATGACCTCGCCGGTGATCCGGGCCCCTACGGGCACAGCCGCGACGGTTGCCTCCCAGCTCTCCTGCACCAAGTCCGCTGCCGGCACTTCAGGGCCCGTAGGCCAGACGTACTCATCCATCGGTAGATCATGACGCCCTGGGACCGGCGCTCAGAAGATGCGGGCAAGCCCCCGATCGGCAGATCGGACGGCAGTCCGCCAGTTCCGCCTCGGGCTGCTCCCGCTGCTCGCGGTCAGCGTCTGCACGGCGGTTGCCTGTGGTTACCGCGGTGCCGACGTATGGGTCTGGGACTGGGCAGACGCAGTGCGCACCCCGTACGGAAAGACCCGGCGAAGTCTTACCACCATGCGGATCTGCTTCGGGATCGCGGGCGTACTCCTCCTGGCAGGAGCGTTGCGCATCCTGGTGAGCCGACCGGGGCCCGACCCAGAACCCCCTGAGATGCCAAGAGCCCGGACCGAGATCGATAAGCGTCGTCCCTGGTGCCCCGGCAGGATTCGAACCTGCGACACCCGCTTCAGGAGTCCGATCAGCGCCTGCCACAACTGAGCGAGGCTCCGTATCGAGCGCTTTCCCGTCGTCCGGCGGGAGGGCGCTCGGCTCATGCGGGGAGGCCTGCCGCGAACTCCGCCAGTGCGGTGAAGTCGGGCTCGCGCAGGCCGATGCGCGGGTTGACGTGGTGCAGCAGTGCGGGGCCGGGGTGGTGCGTCTCCACGTACGCGGTGTCGGCCGGGCTCTGCTCGTCGTCCACCCAGGCGAACGGGCGGCCCGCCGCGTGCGCCACGATCGCCTCCGTCTTCCAGTGCACCTCGTCCGGCCGCCAGGCGAGCAGGCCGGCGCCGAAGTCGACGTACGGCAGCTCGGGCAGGCCGACGACCGGTGCGATCCAGCGGTTGGCGGCGTCCATCCACGTGGTCGCCCAGCACAGGTCGTAGCCGAGGCGCAGCAGCGCGGGACCGTGTCCGGGGTTCAGCCAGAGCCGCAGCGGGCGTCCGGGGCGCAGGGCCGCCCCGATCGTCGTATAACCCTCGGGGCACCGCTCCGGCTGCGCCGCGTACGGGTTGAGCGGGCCGTCGACGTCGAGGAACAGCAAGGGGCGGCTCACCGGGACAACGTACGGCACCCGGGCGGGAAGAGCCGGGGAGTTTCTTCTCGGCGGCCAGGCACAGCGGCGGATCTCCGTAGGCGTCACAAGGGATGCAGGGCGCGGGCACAAGGCCGGCCCGAGGGATGCGAAGGTGACGATGGATGCCCATGCGCAGGAGAGTCTCCGGGAGTTCGTGGCCAACCGTTCGTCGGCGCTGCTGAAGACGGCGGTGCTGCTGACCGGCGGTGACCGCCACGCCGCCGAGGACCTGATGCAGAACGCGCTGCTCAAGGCGGCGGGCCGGGGCACCGTATCGACGAACCAGAGGCCTACGTACGGCAGATCCTCTACCGCCAGCAGATCAGCCGCTGGCGTCTGAAGTGGCGCAGGCGCGAACTCAGCGTGGCCGAACCGCCGGACAGCGGCGCGGCCCCGGACGTCTCGAGCGCCGCCGAGCTGCGCCTGGTGCTGCGCGCCGCGCTGTCCCGGCTCACCGCCCGCCAGCGCACCGTGCTGGTCCTGCGCTTCTTCGAGGACCTCCCCGAGGCCGACGTGGCCCGGATGCTGGACTGCTCCGTCGGTACCGTACGCTCCACCACCCACCGCTCCCTGGCCCGGCTGCGCACCCTCGCGCCCGAGCTGGCCGCGCTCACCCCGGACGGCGCCGAGCGGCAACTGTCCCGCGACTTCTCGCCCGTGGAGGTGAGTCCGTGAACGTCGAGGAACTCGTACGCGACACATTTCGCGAGCAGGCCGCCGGTGAGCCGCCGTCGGGAGCTGGGTTCGCCGACCGGGTGCTGGCCGCCCGAAGGCGCCGCCGTACCCGCGGGATCGTGTCCGCGGCCGCGGTCACGGCAGCCGTGGCCGCGATCGCGGTCGGGGTGCCGCCACTGGATCCGGGCCGGGGCGACGTACGGCCCGCCCGGGTGACCGGCTCGGCCGGCGTGTACGCCCATCCGGACCAGACGCCGCCGCGCGACATGATCGCCGCGGGGAGGGTGGCGCTGGCCGCGTACTACACCGAGGACCTCGAGAAGCAGTCGGACGACCAGGCCGTCGCCCTCCGCACCTACTGGCTGCTCGACCAGAGGACCGGGACGTACAAGAAGGACACCCGGTGGGGCTTCGTCGCCGTCGCCCCCGGGATGAAGACCGCCGCGGTCCTGGAGCGGAACCTGCCCACGCGGCGGATCGGACTGCTCGACCTCATCAAGGGGGAGGTCGAGCGGTGGATCCCCGTCGGGCACCGGGTCGGCGGACTGGCGTACTCGCGAGACGGGCGCAGGCCCGTCGCGACGACGTATGCCAAGAACCCCGACGTGCGTCACAAGGTGAAGGTGATGAACTCCAAGGGCTAGGACGTGGAGGTGTGGATGCCGGCGTACCGCTCGTCGAGCCGCACCGGCCTCTCCGTCGTCGACACGACCACGGGCCGGGTCTCCTGGAGCAGTGGTCTCGTCCGACAACTCCGTCCCCAGCCGCGACGACTTCGTCTTCTCCCGCGACGGCGGGCTGGTGTACTCGACGTGCACCGGAGACATGGACGGAATGCGGCAGTTCTACGACCTCGCGGGCAACAAGGTCGCCGCGCCCGCGAACGAGAGGTATCTGCGGGCCGACGTCGCTGCGCGGCTGTCCCCGAACGGCCGGCTCGCCGCCGTCGGCCTGACGAAGGAGGTCGCGCCCGGCAAGTCGTACTCCTCGATCCGTGACCCCCCGTACGGGCAAGGAGATCACCAGGGTCCGCGGAGCCGAACTGTTCGCCTGGGCCGACGACAGGCGGCTCATCGCCTGGGAGCGGGCCACGGGTCTCGACGAGGCGTACCGCCCCCGGCTGGTGCTGGTCACGATCGGCAGCGACAAGACCGTACCGCTCAGTGGGGTACGTGACCCAGCCCCTTGGGACGAGAAGAACTGGACGCCCGTGCTGGCCGAGCGCTGATCACACCGCCACGAACTCCTCGTACACCGCCCGCAGCCCGTCGGTCGCCTCCCGGCCGGCGGGCCGCAGCGGTGCGCGCACCGGGCCCGCCGGCAGACCGAGCGTGTTCAGGAGCGCCTTGGCGGTGACCGTGCCCGGCAGGCCGCCGTCCGTCACCGCCCCGATGAGCGGGGTGGCCCGCTGCTGCAGGCGGGCGGCCCGGCCCGTGTCGCCCGCCTCGAACGTCTCCAGGATCTCGGCGATGTGGCGCGGTACGACGTTGGCGACCGTGCTGACGCAGCCCGCGCCGCCCACCGCGTAGAGGGCCAGGACGTGCTCGTCGCAGCCCGCGTAGTACGCCAACTCCGTGCGCGCCAGCACCTTCTGGGTGCCGAGGAGGTCGTAGGAGCAGTCCTTGACCGCCACGATCCGCGGATGGTCCGCGAGCCGGATCATCGTCTCCGGCTCGATACGCGTGCCGGTGCGGCCCGGGATGTCGTACAGCATCACGGGCAGGCCGCTCGCGTCGGCGACCTCGCGGAAGTGCGCCTGAAGCGCGTCCTGCGGCGGCCTGCTGTAGTACGGCGTCACCACCAGCACCCCGTCGGCGCCCGACTTCTCGGCCGCGAGGGCCAGTTCGACGGTGTGCCGGGTGTAGAAGGTCCCGACGCCCGCGACGATCGAGGCACGGTCGCCGACGGCCTCCCGGACGGCCCGGATCAGCTCCGCCTTCTCGGCGTCCGTCGTGGTCGGCGACTCACCCGTCGTGCCGTTGAGCACGAGCCCGTCGCAGCCCTCGGCCACCAGCCGGTCGGCCAGCTTCCGGGCGCCGTCGAGGTCGAGCGCGCCCGTCTCGGTGAAGGGCGTGATCATCGCGCAGAGCGTGCGCCCGAAGGGAGGGGTGGTTTCGCCGGGATTCGTCATGGGAGTAGTCTCGGCACGGCCATGGTGAAGCTCCACTTAATTCTTCTAAGAGATATTGATAAGCGTTGCTGCGGAGTTGAGATGCGGTGCACAGGCCCTGTGTCCAACTCGGCCACTCATGGGCCACTATGGGCCGGACGGTCACCGACGGCATGTCATGGGAGGCGCCATGAAGCTCGGCAAGGCACTGGCCACCGGAATCGCGGAAGAGCGGCCGCTCGTCCACGAGGAAGAGCTCGAACTCCCCGCAGAGGTCCGTGAACCCGCGGCCTCCGCTGCCGAAGAGGTCCCGGCCGCCCGATGAGGCTGCGGCTCCCCGCGGAACGCCCGACGGAGCCGCCGACCGGATACAAGATCGCCCACCCGGTGCTGTCCCAGGACGGCACCCGGGCCGGATTCACCGGTGTGTCACTGGGCGGCGCGCTGCCGTACGGAGTCGTGGACGACGCGTCCTGCGTCTACGGCCGGCGGCACCGGCCGCCCGCCCGGCTGTGCGACTGCGGCTTCCACTGCGTGCACGACCGCGCGGTGGCCGAAGCGCTGCTGTGCACCACGGAGCACCGGGCGGCCGTGCTGCTCCGGGTCTCCGTACTCGGCGCCTACATCCGCTTCGAGCGCGGTTTCCGCTACGCCCGGCAGAGGGTGCTTACGGCCACGGTCGGCCCGTGCGCGTGCGGCGCGAGCGCGACCGCGCTCGCCGACGCGGGCTGGGGCAGGCCCGGCTGGCGCGCGCTGACCGCCGCCTGCGCGGTCTGTGTGCGTGCCCGTACGTCCCTCTCGCCGGCCGCCTTCGCCCGGCTGGCGGGGGAGGGTCTGCGCGTGGTGGTGGACGGCGGGCCGAGTGCGCTCGCCGCCGGCCCGGAGCCGCCCGAGGGGCTAGGTGTGCCCGAACTCGTCGCGGAGGCAGCCCTGTTGCAGGCCCGCCTCGACTGGTTCCAGACCCAGCTGGCCCGGCTCGGCGAGCGCGGTGAAGGAGGGGGAGGAGGAAGGGGCCAGGGCGGTCGGGGCTAGCGCAGGCCGCTCGGGGTACCCGGATGTTCCGGAACGGAGACGCTGCCCGCGCGGGCAGCGGCAGGGCCGACGTCGAGGACATCAGGGAAAGGGCGCACCGATGACGGACAGGACCCCGCACGGCCGGGGCGTGAAGGGCCCCGAGGGACTGCGCGAGCAGATCGAGGAGACCGGGAGCCGACTCGGCGGCACCGTCGAGGAGTTGGCGGCGAAGGCGGACCTCAGGGAGCGCGCCCGCGCACGGGCCGCCGACCTGAAGGACAAGGCCGGCGCGATGACCGTGCAACTGCGCGGCAGCGCCGCCCAGGCCGGCCACGCGATGCAGGACAAGGCGGCCCACGGGGGACCCGCGGTGCCGGCCGGGGCGCGCCGGGAGGGGCCGGTCGCTCAGGAGCGTGCCGCCCACGCGGAACGTGCCGTCGAGCGGCGCGCTCCGCTCCCGGTGCGCACCGCTCTCGGGTTCGCCCTGCGGCATCCGCGGCCGGTGCTGTTCGCCGGGGCCGCGGGTGCGGCGATCGTCTGGACGGGCATCCGCCGGCGCAGGCGCCACGACCGTCACTGAGCCGCCCGCACCGGCCGCATCACAGCGCCGGCGCAGCACCAGGACCGCGGTACCACAGCGCAGCCGGGGGCCTCGCCCCGTTCACGCCACCGTCTCACCGAAAACTCTGCTCGTCTGGACAGAAAAAGTTTTCGGTGAGACGGTGGACGCATGCTGGACGTGACCGTGATCGAGGACCCCGAGGCCGCAGCCGTCTCCCTGGACCCCACAAGGGCCAGACTGCTCGCCGAGCTGGCCGCCGAGCCGGCGTCGGCCGCGATGCTGGCCGGCAAGGTGGGCCTGCCCAGGCAGAAGGTGAACTACCACCTCAAGGCGCTGGAGCGGCACGGCCTGGTCGAGCTGGCCGGAGAGCGCCGCAAGGGCAATGTCACCGAGCGGCTGATGCGCGCGACCGCCGCGTCGTACGTCATCTCACCGCTCGCGCTCGCCTCCGTGCAGCCGGACCCGGACCGCTTCCGCGACCAGCTCTCCGCGCGCTGGCTGCTGGCGCTCGGCGCCCGCCTGGTGCGGGACGTCGGGACGCTGATCACCGGCGCGACGAAGGCCCGCAAGCGGCTGGCCACGTACGCGCTGGACGGCGAGGTCCGTTTCGCCTCCGCCGTCGACCGCGCCGCCTTCGTCCAGGAGCTGACGGCGGGCGTGAGCGCCCTGATCCGGAAGTACGACGCCCCCGACGCGGAGGGCGGCCGGGACCACCGGATCGTCGTCGCCGTCCACCCCACGGTCAAGGACCAGCCCGCCCCCGAACTGGACGCCCCGTCCCCGTAAGCAGGAGCCCGCCATGTCCAAGGAATTCGAGATCGTCCGTGAGTTCGAGGTCGACGCCCCGCCGGAGAAGGTGTGGGAGGCCATCACCACCGGTACCGGTGGCTACCTGTGGCCGATGGACCCGCCCGAGCCCCGGGAGGGCGGCCGGGGGCCCTTCGGCTCCACCGTCACCGCCTGGGACCCGCCCCACCGCTACACCAACCGCAGCGAGGACGTCGGCTTCCCGACCCAGTCCGTGAACCAGCTCGACTACACGATCGAGCCCCGGGAGGAGGGCCGCCGCGCCTGGGTGCGCTACGTCCACAGCGGCGTCTTCACCGACGACTGGAACAACCAGTACGACGGCGCGAGCAAGCACACCAACTTCTATCTGCACACCCTGTGCGAGTACGTGACGCACTTCGCGCCGCGCCCGGTCACCTTCGCCCAGCTGAACGGACCCGGGGCGTCGCAGACCCCGCGGGCACTGGCCGCCGTCGCCCGCGCGCTCGGCCTGGCGGACGACACGGCGGCGGGCACGAAGGTCAGCGCCCGGGGGCCCGGCGGGCGGATCCTGGACGCGGTGGTCGACTACCGCAACCCGTACTTCATCGGACTGCGCACCGACGACGCCCTCATCCGCTTCTTCGGGCGGGGCCACTGGGGCGCCCCGCTCGGCATCAGCGTCCACGACTTCGCGCCGGACGCCGACGCCGCGGCGAACGAGAGCGCCTGGCAGGACTGGCTGAACGGGGTGTTCAGCCAGTCCTGAGCACCCGGACTACGGGCGGAACCGCAGCACCTGCGGGTCGTGGTCGCTGATCTGGTCGTTGAACTCCGAGTTGATGTGCACGGAGTCGTAGTCGAGGTCGCAGCCGCGCCGGATGGTCGGGCTGACCAGGATCTGGTCCAGGACCTGCTGGTTGCCCTGGTAGTCGTAGGTGTAACGCTCGCTCTTCGGCAGCGACTTGATCGCCGACCACAGCGCGCCGTCGCCCTCGAGGATCTCGGCGGTGCCGGAGAAGTCGAAGTCGTTCATGTCGCCGAGCGCGATGACGTCGGCGTTCTTCTGGACGTCCAGGATGCTCTTGACGAACGCGTTGACCAGCGTCGCCTGGGCGTGCCGCTGGACCTCCGAGCTGCGCACCGGGGGCTGGTACTGCGAGGTCAGCCCCTGGTCGCCGCCCTTGGAGTTGAGGTGGTTGGCGATCACGAAGACGGTCTTGCCACGGAAGACGAACTCGCCGGCCAGCGGCTTGCGGCTGGACTTCCAGGCGTCGTCCGCCGGGGCGACCCGGCCGGGAGAGGCCGTCAGCTGTGCCTTGCCGTGCACCTTGGTGACGCCGACCGCGGTGGTGGAGTCGCCGCCCGCGCGGTCGGTGAAGGACACCCGCTCCGGGTTGAACAGGAACACCTGGCGGATGTTGCCGCCGGGCTCGCCGCCGTCCTGGTCGTTGACCGGGTCGATGGAGCGCCAGTCGTACTTCGGGCCGCCGGCCGCGACGATCGCGTCGATCAGCTTGTTGACGGTCGCGCTCGCGTCGACCGTGCCGTCGTCCTTGGCGCCGTCGTTGTCCTGGATCTCCTCCAGGGACACGATGTCCGGCGACTGCAGGTTGTTCACGATCGCGGAGGCGTGCTTGTCGAAGGTGGCGTCCGACGGGTCGAGGTTCTCGACGTTGTAGGTGGCCACGGCCAGCTCGCCGCGCGACTGCTTGCGGGTCGTCTCCCGCTGCAGGCCTGCACTCTTCAGCGTGCCGAGCTTGCTCGCGACCAGGGTGTAACCGCCGAACTGGTTGAAGTCCAGCGGGCCCGTGGTGGTGCCCTCGATGGTGTCGCCGACGTTCGCCTTCGGGAAGTCGACGGTCGAGCCCAGCGACTGGATCTGCAGGCGGCCGGTGTTCTGGGAGTCGTAGGAGCCGTAGAGCGTGCCGCCGCGGTGGGTGCGGTGCTCGCGCGGCTTCACCGTCACCCACAGCTCGCTGTACGGGTCGGTGGCGGTGACCACACGGGTGTCGGCGACCTGGACGTTCATGCCCTCCAGGGACTCGTAGTAGTCCAGGGCGTACTTCGACGGGTCCAGGGCCAGCGCGTTGACCGAGCCGCTCGCCGCGGTGTCGCCCGCGGGGGTGTACTCGGCCGGGACCGACTTGGCGTCGATCACCGTGGCGGCCGGGACCGCGCTGCCCGTGGACACGGTGGTGATCGCCGGCTTGGTGATCTCGGTGAGCGACTGGTTGCCGGACGAGGCACCGCCGGGCACGTACTCGGAGACCGTGCCGGTGACCGTCACGGAGTCGCCGACGACGACCTTCGGCGTGGAGCTGGTGAAGACGAACACGCCCTCGCTGGTGGCCGGGTTGTCGTCCGGGGTGGCGTCCTGCATCCAGAAGCCCTTGGAGGAGCCGTAGGCGCGGGTGGCCGTGACGATGCCCGGCACGTCCGTCACCTTCTGGCCGGCGTACGGGGATATGCGGGTGGTGCCCTGGATGTCATGGATGCGCACCGAGTCCGCTTGCGCGGGGGAGGTGAGTGCGACGGTGGACGCCGCGGAACAGACGGCGGCGACGGTGAGCGCGGCGAGACGCGCGGAAGACCTGCTCGGCAAGGAAATCCCTCCGGGGGCGAACATGAGCGCCGGGACGAGGATGGACATGGAGCGTGCATGACATGCGGCGGCGAGTGTGACACGCGTAGAAAAACAGTGAACAGTTGTCCCCCGACTTCTACGCGCGTCAATCTCCTGCCTGATCAAGGCAGTTGTCAAGGTTTCGGCCATGTACGGCGGCCGACGGCGAGATGAACCGGGCGGCATGGGTGGAAATCCGTCTAGGCTGAGCGGCTGAGTCCATTTATGGCCCGAGGAGAAACAGCCGATGTCAGACAGCTCCCCCCTGCCGCCCGTCCGGCTGCACTCCGAAGCGGAGCTGGCGCGCGATGCGCTGTCCACGCCGGTGCTCTCCCGGGCCGCCCGGATCGCCCGCTGGGCCGGGCCCGGAACCAGGGTGGACGCCGGGGGCAGCCTGGTCGAGGAACAGCTGCCTGCCGCGGCCGGAGAACTGGGGCTGACCGGCGACGACGCCGCCGCGTACGCGGCCGAGGCATGGCGGGTCGCCATCGACACCGGTCTGGTGGAGATCGTCGACGAGGAGGCCGGCACCGTGGCGGCGGGGCAGGAGCTGGCGCTGCTCACCGGCGGCTCACCGCACGACGTGCTCGCCGTGTGGCTCGCCGCCCTGGAGGCCGTCGTCGCCGACGCGAGCGTGCCCGATCTGGACGGACTTGTCGACGCGCTGGACGAGGGCGGCGAGGTCGATTTCGCGTCACTCGGCTGGGACCCCGAGGCCGAGGCGGAGTTCCTCGACGGCGTCCTCGGAAACCTCTACCTGCTGACCGCCGGGGAGGAGGTTCCCGGCGGCGCCGCGGTACCGCTGCCCGCCCTGGCCGCGTCCATGATCGTGCCCAGTGACATGAGCGAGCCCACCAACGACGTCCTGGAACAGGTCTCCGACGCGATGATGCGCCTCGACGACCAGTTCCGGACGCTGGAGCCGGTCGGACTCGTGGAGTACCAGCCGGTCGACGAGGCGCTCATGGCCGACGCCGACGAGGAGCCGTCGGCGCCCGTCGACGAGACCGACGTCTCCCGCTACGGCATGGTCCGGCTCACCCCGCTCGGCGTGTACGGGCTGCGCGCCCGGCTGCTGGAGGCCGGGTTCGAGGCACCCGCGGTCGGCGAACTCGCCGACAAGGGCGCCGACGCGCTCCTCGACGGCACCTCCGTCTTCCCGCCCGCGGCCGCCCAGGCCGAGACCGAGCAGTGGCTGACGCGCCGCGAACCCCTCGCCGCCGCCCGGGAGCTGCTCGCCGCCGCGCGCGGGGGCGATGCGGGGGCACCGCTGCGCCGGCTCCGCTGCCAGCAGGCGCTGTCCCTCGTCGGCACCGAGGCGGAACCCGCGCTGCGGGAGGTGCTCGACGACCCCGAACTGGGCGGGCTGGCGCGGGTCTGGCTGAGCGAGCGGGGCGCCTCCGGCGTACCGGCGCCGTCGCAGGAGCTGGTGTTCTGGCTGACCATCGACACGGTCGCCGCACAGCTCCAGGCCGAGGGCAACTCCGAGGAGCTGCAGGCCCTGGTGGAGGGCCTGGCCCAGCAGCACGGCGGGTTCTTCGCGGCGGCCTGGCGTGTGGAGCACCCGGCCACGGCGGACGTGCTGGAGGCGATGGGGCGCCTGCACCCGGACAAGAGGGTCGCGAAGGAGGCCCGGAAGGCCGCCTTCAAGGCCCGCTCCCAGCAGGGGAACTGAGCCCCGGCGGCGGCCGGAGGCGATCCGGACGGGGACGACACCGACCGGTTCTGCGGGCACGGGTGATTTTTGGGCCCCGTGGGATGGTGCATACGGATTCATGGAATCGGGCCCGTCGGGGTCGCCCGGCGTTCAACTCCCGTTCAGGGAGCAGCGGGACCGTTTCGCGGACCGGGGCCGCCACCCTCCCACGGCACTCCCACCGTTTCAGGAGACACCATGTCGCTCACCCGCAGGGACTTCGCCAGAAACTCCGCGATCACCGGTGCCGGGGTCGTGCTGGCGGGCAGCGTCGGCGCCCTCGCCACCGCACCGAACGCCCTCGCGTCCGCGGAGACCGAGAGCGTCGGCGAAGAGGTGTCCGCCCCGCACGGCGGAGTCGGATACGGGCCCCTGGTCCCCGACCCCGACGGCATCCTCGCGCTCCCCGCCGGGTTCAAGTACCGGATCATCACCTACAGCGGCAGGACCAAGCTGGAGTCGGGCGAGTTCACCCCCTCCAACCACGACGGCACCGCCACCTTCGACGGCCCCCGCGGCGCCGTCCTGCTCGTCAACAACCACGAGCTGAAGGGCCCCCGCGCCGACTGGAAGTACCCGGTGCCGCTCACCGAGGGCCTCGTCTACGACCCGGCCGCCGCCGGAGGCTGCACGGTCGTCGAGGTGCGTCACGACAAGGTCGCCGAATGGGTCGGCATCGCCGGTACCTCCACCAACTGCGCGGGCGGCAACACCCCTTGGGGCACCTGGCTCACCTGCGAGGAGACCGAGGACAAGGCCGGCCAGAACGGCATGACCAAGGACCACGGCTACGTCTTCGAGGTCGACCCCGAGGACCACCGGGCCAACCGCGCCCCCAAGCCGATCAAGGCCCTCGGCCGCTACGCCCACGAGGCGGTCGTGGTCGATCCCAAGCGCGGCCACCTCTACCTCACCGAGGACGCGGCCGGCCCCAACGGCCTGCTCTACCGCTGGACCCCGCCGGAGCACTTCCACCACGGCCGCGGCAGGCTGCGCACCCTGGCCGACGACGCGGGCGTCCTGCAGGCCTTCAAGTGCTTCGACTCCGGCGGCAAGTACGTCGACGACCTCTCCCGGGCCACGAAGGCCGGCACGGTGTACGGGGTGGACTGGGTGGACGTCCCGGACCGCGACGCGAGGGCGACCTCCGTCCGCAAGCAGTTCACCGCCGGCCAGGTCACCCGTGCCCGCAAGCTGGAGGGCATGTGGTGGGGCGACGGCGGCACCTACATCGTCTCCTCGTACGCCCGTGAGGAGAGCCCCGTCCAGCACGACGGCCAGGTCTGGTTCTACGACCCCAAGCGCCGTACCCTCACGCTCAAGGTCCTGCTCGGCGTCAACCCCGGCCCTTCCAGGGGAGGCCCCGATGCCGACGGCGCCTTCGACGGCCCCGACAACATCACCGTCTCCCCGTACGGCGGCCTCGTCATCGCCGAGGACGGCGAGGGCGTCCAGCACCTCTTCGGCGCCACCGACGGCGGCCGCACCTACCCCATCGCCCGCAACGAGCTGAACATCGGCACCGAGGAGGAGCCCGGGTACAGCGAGTTCACGGGCGTCACCTTCTCACCCGACGGCAGGACCCTGTTCGCCAACATCCAGGAGCCGGGCATCATGCTGGCCATCACCGGGCCCTGGAAGCGTCAGCGGCGCGGCTGAACCACGGACCGGAATCCGGGCGGGAATTAATTCGCTCGCTCGTCCCGTGCGCGCCTCCTAGAGTGATGAACGTCCAGGTGCGAAGGCAGGACCTACTTCCACTCATAATGGGGCGGCCGCGGGTTCGAGTCCCGTCACCGGTACAACGGGCCGGTGTAGCTCAGGGGTTAGAGCACCTTTGTCGGTTCCGCCGACCTCGAACTCTGGACACCACAACTTCATGCACCTCCCGGTGCGCGGGCAGTGGCTACTTCTTTTGCAAAGAGAATCCCGTGCCGCAGCCGACTTGATCTCGGGAGGCGCAGCTCAAGGTGGGTGCCCGGTGCGCAGGCAGCGGATACTTCGGGGCACGGTATGTTGCGGGTTCGAATCCCGTCGTCGATTCTCCGGTCGATGTGGCGGAAATGGAAGACGCGCCGGGTGAATAGGACCGTCGCCGACCCCTGATCTCGGACACCCTCCCTTTGCTGCGTCTCCCTCCGGAACGGAAATGAATTCGGGGGAATTCAGCATGTCGCGATTCAACACGAAGGCCGCCAAGGCGCAGCCGGCCTCGCGGGTGACGTCCACGGGACGAGTGCTCCGTACGTACGAGGGCGGCCGCGGTCACGAGCGGGAGGCGCGCTCCGAGCTCTTTCTGCTCGCCGTCGCCAACTTCGTCTCGCAGCAGACCTTCTACGAGAGCGGCGCGGCCCGCGACGACCGGTTCGCCGCGCTCGTGCGCGAGCTCGCCGTCTCCGACCCGTCGTGGACGGCCGGCCTGCTCGGCTGGCTGCGCGGCGAGGGCAACATCCGTACGGCCGCGATCGTGGGTGCCGCCGAGTACGTGAAGGCCCGCCTCGAGGCCGGGGTCACCGACGGTCCCGCCAACCGGCAGGTCGTCGCCTCCGTGCTCCAGCGCCCGGACGAGCCCGGCGAGCTGCTCGCCTACTGGACCGCGACCTACGGCCGCGCCGTCCCCAAGCCGGTCAAGCGTGGCATCGCCGACGCCGTACGACGGCTCTACCACGGCAAGTCGCTGCTGAAGTACGACACCGCGTCCAAGGGCTACCGCTTCGGCGACATCCTCAACCTGGTGCACGCTGCGCCGGACCCGGACAAGCCGTGGCAGGGCGAGCTGTTCCAGTACGCACTGGACCGCCGGCACAACCCGGACACCGCCGCGCCGCCCGCCTCCAACCGTGTGCTCACCGCGCACCGCGAGCTGATGGCGGTGCCGGTCGAGCAGCGGCGGGCGGTCGTGACTGCGGCCGACGGCGCCGAGCGCCTCGCGGCCGCCGGGATCACCTGGGAGGCGCTGGCCGGCTGGTTGCAGGGCCCGATGGACAAGGCGGCCTGGGAGGCCGTGATCCCGTCCATGGGCGCGATGGCGTTGGTCCGCAACCTGCGGAACTTCGACGAGGCGGGAGTGTCGGACGAGGTCGCCGCCAGGGTCGCCGCGAAGATCAGCGACCCGGCGGAGGTGGCGCGCTCGCGCCAGTACCCCTTCCGGTACCTGGCCGCGTACCAGCACGCCCCGTCGCTGCGCTGGGCGTACCCGCTGGAGCAGGCGCTCGGCCACTCGCTGGCCAATGTGCCCGCGCTGCCCGGACGCACGCTGGTGCTCGTCGACCGCTCGGGCTCGATGTGGGCGCGGCTGTCCGACCGCTCGGAGCTCAACCGGGCCGACGCGGCGGCGATCTTCGGCACGGCGCTCGCGGTGCGGGCAAAGGACGCCGACCTCGTCGAGTTCGGCACCACGAGCCGGCGCCTGGCGTTCGACAAGGGCGAGTCGGTGCTGAAGATCCTGGGGCGCTTCGGCGACCTGGGCGGTACCGACACCACCTCGGCGATCCGCGCGCACTACCGGGGGCAGGACCGGGTACTGATCATCACCGACGAGCAGTACGCGTACAACGTCCACGGCGAGCCGACCGAGCAGGTCCCGGCCGACGTCCCGGTCTACACCTGGAACCTGGCCGGCTACCGGGCGGGCCACGGCCCGTCGGGCAAGGGCAACCGGCACACCTTCGGCGGCCTCTCGGACGCGGCCTTCCGGATGGTGCCGCTGCTCGAGGCGGCCCGGGACGCCGACTGGCCCTGGACCGCCTGAGCCGCGCGTGCCCCACAGTCGTGGCCCGCACTTCTACGCTCAGGGGGTGCGGGCCACACCCTTGTCCGCGCCCAATCCGATGTCTGACACCGGGTTCAAGCGGGACGGCTCCGAGCAGTGGGTGAACGCCGGCCTGGAGAAGGTGCACCACTGGAGCGGGGCCGACGACGGGGCGCCCCCGGAGCCGGGGGCGCCCCGCACGCGTCGTACGAGTGGCTACAGCGCCTCGGCCGCCGGTTTGACCATGTTCCGTACCGTGCGGGCCTTGACGAAGTCGCCCATCGCGGTCATGTCCCACTCGCCGGAGAACTGCCGGACGAGCTTCGCCATCATCACGCCCGTCTGCGGCTCGGCGTTGGTGAGGTCGAAGCGGACCAGCTCCTCCCCGGTCGAGGCGTCCAGGAGGCGGCAGTAGGCCTTGGCGACCTCCGTGAACTTCTGGCCGGAGAAGGAGTTGACGGTGAAGACCAGACCGGTCACCTCCTGGGGGAGGCGGCCGAGGTCGACCGCGATGACCTCGTCGTCGCCCCCGCCCTCGCCCGTGAGGTTGTCACCGGAGTGCTTGACCGCGCCGTTCAGGATCTGCAGCTTGCCGAAGTAGCAGCTGTCGACGTGGTTGCGCTGCGGGCCGTAGGCGATGACCGAGGCGTCCAGGTCGATGTCCTTGCCGCGGTACGCCGGCTCCCAGCCCAGGCCCATCTTCACCTGGGAGAGCAGCGGGCGGCCGCCCTTGACCAGCGACACGGTCTGGTTCTTCTGGAGGCTGACCCGGCCCTTGTCGAGATTGACCTTCCCGGCGCCGGGGGCGGGGGCCGGCGGGGCGGCGGGCGGCGGGGGCGCCATCGACGGCTGCGCAGCCGGCGGCTGCGGTGCCACCGGCGGCTGCGGTGCCACCGGCTGCGGCGGCGTCACGGGGGCCGGAGCCGGTTCCTCCACCGTCACGCCGAAGTCGGTCGCGATGCCCGCGAGCCCGTTCGCGTAGCCCTGGCCGACGGCGCGGGCCTTCCACGCGCCGTTGCGCAGATAGATCTCCACGACCACCAGCGCCGTCTCGGAGCCCAATTGCGGGGGTGTGAACGTCGCGAGGACGCTGTTGTCGTCCGCGTTGCGGATCGTGGCCGTCGGTTCGATGCCCTGGAAGGTCTGGCCGGCGGCGTCCGGGCTCGCGGTGACCACGATCTTCTCGATGCCCGGGGGCACGGCGGCGGTGTCGACCATGATCGCGTCGGGCGCCGCCCCGCCGCCCGAGCGGTAGGTCACGCCCGGCCCCGTGGGCTGGTTGTAGAAGATGAAGTCGTCGTCGGAGCGCACCTTGCCGTCGCCGGTGAGCAGCAGGCCCGATACGTCGAGCCGCACCGGGGCGGCGACGTCCACCGTCACGCGGGCGGCGGACAGGGGCACGTTCGAGCCAGGGGTCATAGCTGTCATGCCGGGTGAACGAGCGGGGTCGCTTTACCGTTCCCTTACCCGGCGCCCATTCGGCGGACCCGGCGTCGCGGGGGTGGTCGCGGGCGGTGCGTTCGTTGCCGCGCCGGTGGTTCCCGGTCCAGCGCGCCATCACGAGCTGGGGCCGGCGGCCACCACTTCGGCACGGAACCGGTCGGACCTGGGGCCGCGGAGCGTTCCGGCGGGGCGGCCGTGGTGGGTGATCGTCACGGTGCCGTCGGGCCGTTCGGTGCGGGAGAATCCCTGGGGCGTGGCATGCCGGGGCTGCTCCGGCCGGCGCGTGGCCGAGGCGACCTGAATGCACCGCGTCCCGGAGCCGCCAGGAGCCGCGGGGCCATGCCGAAGCCGTGCCGAAGGCATGCCGAGGGTGTGCGGGAGGCGTGCCGGAGGCCTACGGAGGCGGCGGGAAACGATCGTTCGCGAGGGCGGGCGGGCACCGAACGGGCCCGTCCGCCCCCGCATGCGGGCACGAACGCCGCCCGCTCTCACCTCCCGCCCCACGGCGGCGCAGGTCCGAGACGGGCACAGCACTCGGTGAACGGGCACACACGGGCAGCATCGGGCCCGCAACAGACCTGGTCAGCGCCGCGCACCCGCTGTAGAACTTCCCCCATGGGCCCGAACGGGCAGCTCCCGTGGGGAAGAAGGTGACGAAATTGACCACCAGGACGGCGGAAGAACGCCAGCGCGAGATCGTGCGGGCCGCTCGCGCCGGCGGCTCGGTCGACGTCACCGCGCTCGCCGCCGAGCTGGGCGTGGCCAAGGAGACCGTCCGGCGCGATCTTCGGGTCCTGGAGGACCACGGCCTGATCCGCCGCACCCACGGCGGCGCGTATCCCGTGGAGAGCGCCGGCTTCGAGACGACGCTCGCCTTCCGCGCCACCAGCCACGTGCCCGAGAAACGCCGGATCGCCACCGCCGCGGCCGAGCTGCTCGGGGACGCGGAGACGGTCTTCGTCGACGAGGGCTTCACCCCGCAGCTCATCGCCGAAGCCCTGCCGGGGGGCCGACCGCTGACCGTGGTCACCGCCTCCCTCCCGGTCGCGGGCGTCCTCGCCGAGGCCGAGCACGTCTCGGTCCTGCTCCTCGGCGGCCGGGTCCGCCCCGGCACCCTGGCGACCGTCGACCACTGGACGACGAAGATGCTCGCGGGCTTCGTCCTCGACCTCGCCTACATCGGCGCCAACGGCATCTCCCGCGAACACGGCCTGACCACCCCCGACCCCGCGGTCAGTGAGGTCAAGGCCCAGGCCGTCCGCGCCGCACGACGCACGGTCTTCGCGGGCGTGCACACCAAGTTCGGCGCGGTCAGCTTCTGCCGGTTCGCCGAGATCGGCGCGCTGGAGACGATCGTGACGAGCACGCTCCTCCCGGCGTCCGAAGCCCATCGCTATTCGCTGCTGGGACCCCAGGTCATCCGGGTCTGAGGCACCGGCCCACCACCACGCAGGGCACACGCGCGCCCACCGGCACCCCTTATGTCCCTCTACGTCCACTCCCTCTACGTCCACTCCCTCTACGTCCAGGAGCGATCGATGCGCACCCAGAGCCGACGGAGGCCGCGAGCCGCGCTCGCCATGGCCGCCGCAGGGACGCTGCTCGCCCCACTGCTCTCCGGCTGCTGGGTCGGTGCGGGCGGGGCCGGTTCCGGCGGTGACTCCATCAACGTCCTGATGGTCAACAACCCCCAGATGACCGAGCTGCAGAAGCTCACCGCGGCCCACTTCACCAAAGAGACCGGCATCAAGGTCAACTTCACCGTCCTGCCCGAGAACGACGTCCGCGACAAGATCAGCCAGGACTTCGCCAACCAGGCCGGCCAGTACGACGTGGCCACGCTCTCCAACTACGAGATACCGATCTACGCCCGCAACGGCTGGCTGCACGGGATGAACGCGTACGTCGCCAAGGACCCGGGGTACGACGAACAGGACGTCCTCGAGCCGATGCGCCAGTCCCTGACCGGCGACGACGGCAGACTCTACGGCCAGCCCTTCTACGGCGAGTCGTCCTTCCTGATGTACCGCAAGGACGTGTTCGCCAAGAAGGGTCTGACGATGCCGGCGCACCCGACCTGGACCCAGGTGGCCGACCTGGCCGCGAAGGCCGACGGCGCCGAGCCCGGCATGAAGGGCATCTGCCTGCGCGGTCTGCCCGGCTGGGGCGAGCTGATGGCGCCCCTCACCACCGTCGTCAACACCTTCGGCGGCACCTGGTTCGACAAGGACTGGAAGGCACACCTCGACTCGCCCGGGTTCGAGAAGGCGACAAAGTTCTATGTCGGCCTGGTCCGTGCGCACGGTGAGTCCGGAGCGGCCCAGTCAGGCTTCGCCGAGTGCCTCAACAACATGACCCAGGGCAAGGTCGCCATGTGGTACGACGCCACGTCGGCGGCGGGCCTGCTGGAGGCGGCCGGGTCCCCGGTCAAGGGCAAGCTCGGCTACGCGCCCGCCCCCGTGGAGAAGACGGACTCGTCCGGCTGGCTCTACACCTGGGCCTGGGGCATCCAGAAGGCCTCCCGCAACCCGGACAAGGCCTGGAAGTTCGTCTCCTGGGCGTCGAGCAGGCAGTACGAGCAACTGGTCGGCGACACCAGCGGCTGGTCGGACGTCCCGGCCGGCAAGCGCGCGTCGACGTACACGAACGTGGCCTACCGGAAGGAGGCGGCGGCCTTCCAGGACATGACGAAGGACGCCATCGAGAACGCCCGCCCGAACGATCCCGGCGTGCAGCCGCGCCCCGCGCCCGGCATCCAGTTCGTCGGCATCCCCGAGTTCACCGACCTCGGTACCAAGGTCTCCCAGGAGATCAGCGCGGCCATCGCCGGACGCCAGTCCGTCGAGTCGGCCCTGAGCAAGTCCCAGCAGCTCGCCGAGAAGATCTCCAAGGAGTACGAGGGACGATGACCGCGACCACGACAGCGCCACCGGCGACCGCTCCCGCCCGTACGGCACACAGGCCCTCCACCCGCCTGCGCGCCTGGGCCACCCGGGCCCCGCTCCTGCCCGCCCTCGTCTTCATGATCGCCGTGACCCAGCTCCCGTTCGTGGCGACGCTGGTGATCTCCTTCTTCGACTGGAACGCCCTCTACCCCAAGGCCCGCCGCTTCACCGGCCTGGACAACTACCGCCAGGTCCTGACGGACACCGACCTGCGCCACTCGGTGTGGACGACGGTGCTGCTGACGGCGGCGGTGGTCCTGGCCAGCCTGGTCCTCGGCCTGGCGCTGGCCCTGCTCCTCGACCGGAGGTTCCGCGGCCGCGGTGTCGTGCGCACCCTGCTGATCGCCCCGTTCCTGGTGGTCCCGGTCGCCGCGGCGCTGCTGTGGAAACACGTCCTCTACAACCCCGAGTACGGCCTGCTCAACGGCCTGCTGCACTACGTCGGCGGTCCCCAGCCGGACTGGATCTCGAACACTCCGCTGCTCGCGGTCGAGGCCTCGCTGGTGTGGCAGTGGACGCCGTTCATGATGCTGATCCTGCTGGCCGGCCTGCAGAGCCGCGACCAGCAGCAGATCGAGGCGGCGCGGGTGGACGGCGCGAGCGACTGGCAGGTCTTCCGCCACCTCACGCTGCCGCACCTGCGCCGCTATCTCGAACTCGGTGCCCTGCTCGGCTCGATCTACATCGTCCAGAACTTCGACGCGGTCTTCACGATCACGTCCGGCGGCCTCGGCACCGCCAACCTGCCCTACACCGTCTACCAGAACTTCTACCAGGCCCACGAGAACGGCCTCGCCTCGGCCGCGGGTGTCCTGGTGGTCATCGGCTCGATCGTCATCGCGACCTTCGCCCTGCGGGTGGTGTCGTCGCTGTTCCGCGAGGAGGTGTCCCGCGCATGACCACAACGGCCGTACGACGCAGAGGACTCGGCCTGGGCCTGGTGGCCTGGCTGGCGGGCGTCGTCTTCTTCCTCCCCATCGCCTGGATGGCCCTGACGTCCCTCCACTCGGAGGCGGACGCGGCGACCAACCCGCCGTCCTTCACGGCCGCCCTCACCCTCGACGGCTACCGCGAGTTCTTCGGCACGGGCGGCGGGGCGAGCCCCTGGCCCGCGCTGATCAACTCGAGCGTGGCGTCGGTGGTCTCGACGGTGTGCGTGCTGCTGCTGGCGCTCCCGGCGGCGTACGCGCTGTCGATCCGCCCGGTGAGGAAGTGGACGGACGTCCTGTTCTTCTTCCTGTCGACGAAGATGCTGCCGGTGGTGGCGGGCCTGCTGCCGATCTATCTGTTCGCCAAGAACGCGCACATGCTGGACAACGTCTGGCTGCTGGTCGTCCTCTACACCTCCATGAACCTGCCGATCGCGGTGTGGATGATGCAGTCGTTCCTCGCGGAGGTGCCGGTCGCCGTGATCGAGGCGGCCCGGGTGGACGGGGCACGGCTGCCGACGATCCTGGCCCGGGTCGTGGCCCCCATCGCCCTCCCCGGGATCGCCGCCACGGCCCTGATCTGCTTCATCTTCAGCTGGAACGAGCTGCTCTTCGCCCGGGTGCTGACGGGCGTGGTCGCCGAGACCGCCCCCGTCTTCCTGACCGGCTTCATCACCAGCCAGGGCCTGTTCCTGGCCAAGGTGTGCGCCGCCTCGTTGGTCATCTCCCTGCCGGTGCTCGCCGCGGGGTTCGCCGCCCAGGACAAGCTGGTCCAGGGCCTGTCGTTGGGAGCCGTGAAATGAAGGCCGCCGTGATCGAGTCCGTGGGCCGCGCCGTCGTCACCGAGGTCCCCGACCCGACGCCGGGGCCGCGCGAGGTGGTCGTCGAGGTGGCGGCCTGCGGGCTCTGCGGCACCGACCTGCACATCCTCCAGGGAGAGTTCGCGCCCAAGCTGCCGATCGTCCCCGGGCACGAGTTCGCGGGCGAGGTGGTCGGCGTGGGCACCCGGGTCACCGAGCTCGCGGTCGGCGACCGGGTGGCGGTGGACCCGTCGCTGTACTGCTACGAGTGCCGTCACTGCCGTACGGGCCACAACAACCTCTGCGAGCGGTGGGCGGCGATCGGCGTGACGACGGCCGGCGGGGCCGCGCAGTTCGCGCTGGCTCCGGTGGCCAACTGCGTGAAGCTCCCCGAGCACGTCCGCACGCAGGACGCGGCCCTGGTGGAGCCGCTGTCGTGCGCGGTGCGCGGCTACGACGTCCTGCGCTCGCGCCTGGGCGCCCATGTCCTGATCTACGGTTCCGGGACCATGGGCCTGATGATGCTTGAGCTGGCCAAACGTACGGGCGCGGCGAGCGTGGACGTCGTGGACGTGAACCCCGCCCGCCTGGAGACGGCCCGCCTGCTCGGCGTCTCGGCCTGCGCCGCGAACGCGGACGAGCTGGACCGGCCGCAGGGCTGGGACGTCGTGGTCGACGCGACCGGGAACGCGGCGGCGATCCAGGACGGGCTGGACCGGGTGGCCAGGGCGGGCACGTTCCTGCAGTTCGGGGTGGCCGACTACGCGACGAGGGTGACGATCGACCCGTACCGCATCTACAACTCAGAGATCACCATCACCGGTTCGATGGCCGTCCTGCACAGCTTCGAACGCGCGGCGGAGCTGTTCGCGAACGGGGTCCTGGATCCCGAGGTCTTCATCAGCGACCGTGTGCCGCTGGACGGGTACCCCCAGGCGCTGGACCGGTTCGCGTCCGGGGCGGGCCGGAAGATCGTGGTGGTCCCGTAACGAACGGGAGGACCGCGTGAGCCCGGCTCAGCAGGGCCAGATCGGCGGGTCGTTGACGAAGTGCCCGCCGAGGTGGCCGTGGGCCGGGTTCTCCGGGTCCAGCTCGCCGTGCTCGGCGATCAGCTTCTCGGCGTACGGCTCGGAGTCGTCCTGAGGCTCGTAGCCGAGCGCCCGCGCCGTCGTCAGGTCCCACCACAGGCGGGTGTTGGCGGAGGAGCCGTAGACGACGGTATGGCCGACGTCCTCGGCGGTGAGGGCCGCGTGGAAGAGACGGGCGCCGTCGGCGGGGCTCATCCAGACCGAGAGCATGCGGACACCGGTCGGCTCCGGGAAGCAGGAGCCGATGCGCACGGAGACGGTCTCCAGACCGTGCTTGTCCCAGTAGAACTGGGCCAGGTCCTCGCCGAAGGACTTGGACAGGCCGTAGAAGGTGTCCGGGCGGCGCGGCGTGTCGATCGGGATGAGCGGGTCGCCGGGCCGGGGCGCCGGGGTGAAACCGACGGCGTGGTTGGACGAGGCGAAGACGATGCGCGGCACGCCCTCCTGGTGGGCCGCCTCGTAGAGGTTGTAGGTGCCCTCGATGTTCGACCGGAGGATCTTCTCGAAGGGCGCTTCCAGGGAGATGCCCGCGAGGTGCAGGACCGCGTCGACGCCCCGGACCGCCTCGCGCAGGGCCGCCTTGTCGGAGAGGTCCGCGGTGATCGCGTCCGGCTCCCCCTCGACGGGGCGCACGTCGAACAGCCTCAGCTCGTAGCCGTACTCCGGGAGCAGGGACCGCATCAGGGTGCCGAGCCCGCCGGCGGCGCCGGTGAGCAGGACGGTGCGGGGGGCGGGCATCCACGGTCTCCTTGACTCGACGACATCGACTCAACGATCGCATTCATGCATGGCATTCACATTCATGGACACGCTAGGGATTGGCGGCCCGGCGAGTCAAGTGTGGTGTGGAGTGCGGAGATCCGACCCCGTGTCGCTCGCTTGTCCGCTTGACCGGCCCCGAGGGGGCCCGTAGCGTGGGCGCGTTCAGAAATATAGACGCCGATCACAGACATGCACCGACAGGGAGCGCCCGTGACGCCAGCCCCTCTCGCCGCCCGACTCCATGCCCCGAGCGGGCCGCTGTTCTTCCCCGTCACGGCCTACGGCACCGGCGGCTCCGTCGACCTCGACGTCTACCGCACCCATGTCCGCCGCGGTGTCGACGCGGGCGCCGCGGCCGTGTTCGCCTGCTGCGGCACCGGGGAGTTCCACGCGCTGCTGCCCGAGGAGTTCGAGGCCTGCGTACGGGTCGCCGTCAAAGCGGCCGACGGGCGGGTGCCGGTCGTGGCCGGAGCCGGGTACGGCACCGCGCTCGCCGTCCGGTACGCGCGGCTCGCCCGGGAGGCGGGCGCCGACGGGCTGCTCGCCATGCCCCCGTACCTCGTCGTCGCCGGCCAGGAGGGGCTGCTGCGGCACTACCGCGCGATGGCCGCGGCCGCGGACCTGCCCGTCATCGTCTACCAGCGGGACAACGCGGTGTTCACCCCGTCCACCGTGGTCGAACTGGCGCGCACCGACGGGATCATCGGCTTCAAGGACGGCCTCGGCGACCTCGACCTCATGCAGCGCGTCGTCAGCGCCGTGCGGACCGAGGTGCCGGGCGACTTCCTGTACTTCAACGGCCTGCCCACCGCCGAGCTGACCCAGCTCGCCTACCGCGCGCTCGGCATCACCCTCTACTCCTCCGCCGTGTTCTGCTTCGCGCCCGGGATCGCCCTCGCCTTCCACCGGGCGCTGGAGTCGGGCGACGAGGCCATCGCGCACCGCCTCCTGGACGGCTTCTACCGCCCGTTCGCCGAACTCCGCGCCCTGGGCCGCGGCTACGCCGTCGCCCTCGTCAAGGCGGGCGTACGCCTGCGCGGGCTGGACGTGGGGGAGGTGCGGCCCCCGCTGCAGGAGCCGGCCGAGGACCACGTCGAGCAGCTCGCCCGGCTGATCGAGCGCGGGTACGCGCTGCTGGAGGAGGGCGCGTGAAGGCAGCGGCGTTCGTCTACCCCTGGGACGTCAACGGGGACCCGGAGGCGCCCGCGCGGATCGCCGCGCTCGGCGTGACACAGGTGACCCTCGCGGCCGCCTACCACTCCACGCGCGCGCTGACCCCCCGCCACCCCCGGCACCGCATCGTCACCGCCGGGCACGCGGCCGTGCTGTACCCGGCCGGTGACCGCTGGGCGGGCCGGACCATACGCCCGTACCCGGCCGGGGACTGGGCGCCCGGGGACGCCTACGGCGAGGCGGCCGAGGCACTCGCGCGGGCCGGTCTGGAGGTGCACAGCTGGGTCGTCCTCGCGCACAACTCCCGCCTGGGCGCCGAGCACCCGGGCACCTCGGTCGTCAACGCCTACGGCGACCGCTACCCGTGGGCGCCGTGCATCGCGCAGCCCGCCACGCGCGCGTACCTCGTCGGCCTCGCCGCCGAGGCCGCCGTCCGGCCGGGCGCCCGGGGCACCGAGCTGGAGTCCCTCGGCTGGTACGGACTGGCCCATCTGCACGCCCACGACAAGACCGGCGGGGTCGGCCTGGGGGAGGCGGGGCAGTACCTGATGTCGCTCTGCTTCTGCCCCGCCTGCCGGGACGGGTACGGCGGACAGGGCCTGGAGGCCGGCGAACTGGCCTCCGCCGTACGGGCCGCCCTGGAGCCGCTGTGGCGGGGCGCCCCCGACGAGGCGGGCTGGGCCGGCGTGGAGAAGCTCCTGGGCGACCGGCGGGCCGCCGCCACGCGCGCGTGGCGCGACGAGACCGCTCGCACGCTCCAGGAGGAGGCAGTCGCCGCGGTCCGGGCGGCCACGCCCGACGGCTTCCAGGTGCTCCTCCACGCGGACCCGGTGCCGTACCACTGCGGTGCCAACGCCGGAGTGGACCCCGCCCGCGTCCTGTCCGTCGCGGACGGCGTGGTCGTGCCCTGTACGGGCGGCGCGGGTCTGCTGACGCCGTTCGCCGGACACCGCCAGGAGGGCACCGTCCTCGCCGCCAACATCACCGTGGTCTCCGGGATGGGCGGCAGCCCCGGCACCCTGCGGGCGGACGCGGCCCGCGCGCGGGAGCTCGGGGCGACCGAACTGCGGCTGTATCACGCCGGGTTGGCGTCGGACGAGGACCTGTCCGCGGTGCGGGAGGCGCTGCTCACCCGGCGCTGAGCGAGTGCCCCGGCCGGAGCCAGCAGCGCCACTCCGAGAAACACCAACAGCATCCGATGGCCGACGAGTTCGACCAGCGCGGCCCCAACCGCCAGCCCGATCACGTTCGGTGCGAACATCAGCGTGTCGGCGGTCGCGGCCGCCCGCCCCAGCGCGGCGGACGGGATCTCGCGCTGTACGGCTGTGCATGCGGCGATCAGCACGCAGGGCAGTCCGAGCCCGCCCGCCGCGCTGCACACCAGCACCACCGCCTCGTACGGCACCGCCCGCGCGGCCACCGCGACCGCCGTCAGCGCGATCCCGTAGGCGGCGAACCGGCGCTCGCCGAGCCGCCGCAGCGCCGGCCCGGAGACCAGCCCGACCGCGACGGAGCCCACGCCCTGGGCGGCGTACATCACACCCGTGTAGGCCGGGGAACGGCCGAGGGCGTCCACGACGGCGTAGTTCATGCTGCTGCCGAGCGAGGTGAGGCACATCGTCGTACCGCCGGCCGCGACGAGCGGACGGAGCGCCGGGTGCGCCCAGACCAGGCGGGCGCCCTCGGCGGTCTGCCGCCACCAGCTCTCGGTGGCAGGCTCGGGGCGTTCCTCGCGCACCCGGAGCAGCGCGCACAGCCCGGCCGACAGCACGAAGGTGAGGGCATCCAGCAGCGCCACGCTCGGCCCGCCGTACGCCGTGTACAGCGCGGCGCCGGCCAGCGGCGCGACCAGCTTCATGCCCTCGCGGGCGGTCATCCGCAGCCCGTTGAAGCCGCCGAGGAGTACGGGGTCGACGGCGGCGACGACGAGGGCGGAGTTGGCCGCGTCCTCCACGACGCCTGCGGCGCCGTAGAGGAAGAGGACGGTGAAGAGAAGCCCGACACCGGTGGGGGAGTCGACGGTCCACAGGGGGAGCAGGAGGGTGCCGAGACCGAGGTTCATCCAGATCAGAAGGGGTTTGCGGCGGACGCGGTCGGCGAGGGTGCCGAGGGCGGGGCCGACGAGGGTGGGGGCCCAGAGGGCGGCGGTGCACAGGGCGGCGAGGCCGTTGGAACCGGTGAGGTCCTTGACCCACACACCCGACACGAGCCACAGCGCGGAACTGCCGAAGCCGGACACCACGACGCCGGTGAGGTAGAGCGCCGCGTTGCGGTCGCGGAGGAGGCGGGTCACGCTCCAGGAGGTCGTCATGCCTGGTCATCGTGGGTCTAAGGCATGCGCGGGGACATCGGGCAGATGCCTTGGGAAAGCGGGGTGCCTGATCGATGTGTTCCTGCGCGAGGCGGACCTCGACGTCCATCGCGAAGGCGAACGGGTCCATCTCACCCCGGAGGATGCCGGCGGGATCGCCCGCGAGGCACGGGTGCGCGAACTGCTCGTCACCCGCGTCGGGTCCACGCTCTCCCGCGAGTCGGCGACCGTGCGCGCCGCGGCGGCCTTCGGCCGGTCCACCGACACCGCCCGTGAGGGCGACACCAGGATCATCTGATCCCGCCCCGCCCGCCCGGGCGACCTCGACTTCCTTGGTCGGAAGCATTGACGAAACACAGGGTCGCTCCTACCTTCAACGCGTCGTACTTCATACGTCATATATGAGATGCGATAGGTGAGTTCACCTACGCGAGATCCGAGAGGCGCGCATGACCGCTGTGCCCACGCCGATCCCGTCCCGTACGCAGTTCGTGCTGGACGCGATCAAACACCGCATCCTCACCGGGCAGCTGACACCCGGTCAGGCCCTGGTCGAGACCGAACTCGCCGCACAGTTCGGGGTGTCCAAGACCCCGGTGCGCGAGGCGCTCAAGACCCTGGCCGGAACCGGACTGGTGGTGATGAGCCAGTACAAGGGCGTCACGGTGCGCATGGTGGACGCGGACATGGCGCGCGAGGTCTACGACGTGCGGCTGCTCCTCGAACCGGAGGCGCTGAGGCGCGCGGTGCTGCGCCGATCCTCGCTCGACGACGCCCGGGACGCCCTGACCCGCGCCGACGCGGCCACCGGCACGGCCGAACGCTCCCTGGCCAACCGGGAGTTCCATCGCGCCCTCTATCTGCCGTGCGGCAACCCGCTGCTCGGCCGGATGCTCGACGAGGTCCGGGACCAGGCCGCCCTGGTCTCCGCCGTCGCCTGGGCCGCCGACCCCTCCTGGGAACGGGAGGCCGCCGAACACCGCGAGATCCTCCGGCTCGCCCGGGCGGGCGACGCGGACGGCGCGGCGAGCGCCCTGCAAGCCCACATCGCGTCGTTCGTGCGGCGGGCGTTCCCGCAGGCCGCCGACGAGTCCCGAGCGGAGGACGGCCAGGAATGAGCGGCGCGACGTTCGAGACCCAGCGGGCCGCCCTGGCCGACGTGGTGGCGATCCCGGTGACCCCCTTCGCCGAGGACGGCACCGTCGACCAGGACGCCCACCGGTCCCTGCTGCGCCGGCTGCTGGACGGCGGTGTCACCACTCTCACCCCGAACGGCAACACCGGCGAGTTCTACGCCCTCACGCCCGAAGAGCGCCGCCTCGTCACGGAGTTGACTCTCGACGAGGCCGGCGACCGGGGCGCGGTCCTCGTCGGAGTCGGCCACGACGTGCCCACCGCCGTCGCGTCCGCCCGCCATGCCCGCGAGCTGGGCGCCCGGATGGTGATGGTCCACCAGCCCGTCCACCCCTACGTCTCGCAGCGGGGCTGGGTCGACTACCACCGCGCGATCGCCGAGGCCGTCCCCGGACTGGGCGTCGTCCCCTACATCCGCAACGCCGAGCTCCCCGGCGCCCGCGTCGCCGAACTGGGCGACTCCTGCCCGAACGTGATCGGCGTCAAGTACGCCGTCCCCGACGCCTCCCGCTTCGCGGCCTTCGCCCGGGACGCGGGTCTCGACCGGTTCGTGTGGGTGGCCGGCCTCGCCGAGCCGTACGCGCCCTCCTACTTCTCCGCGGGCGCCACCGGCTTCACCTCGGGGCTCGTGAACGTCGCCCCCGCCGTTTCGCTGAACATGATCGAGGCGCTGCGTTCCGGCGACTACCCGGCCGCCATGAAGGTCTGGGAGCAGATCCGCCGCTTCGAGGAACTGCGCGCCGCGAACGGCTCCGCCGACAACGTCACCGTCGTCAAGGAGGCCCTCGCCTCCCTGGGACTGTGCCGCCGCGACGTCCGCCCGCCCAGCAGGCAGCTGCCCGAGGGCGAGCGCGCCGAGGTCGCGGCCATCGCCGCCGGATGGTCCGTATGAAGAACGCCGAGCAGAACACCATGAAGACGGGGGCCGAGCTCAGAAGCCACCAGTGGTACGGCACCGACGGGCTGCGCTCCTTCAGCCACCGGGCCCGCACCCGCCAGCTCGGTTATCTGCCCGAGGAGCACATGGGCAAGCCGGTCATCGCGATCCTCAACACCTGGTCCGACATCAACCCCTGCCATGCGCACCTGCGTGACCGGGCCCAGGCCGTGAAACGGGGCGTGTGGCAGGCGGGCGGGTTCCCGCTGGAGTTCCCGGTCTCCACCCTCAGCGAGACCTTCCAGAAGCCGACCCCCATGCTCTACCGCAACCTGCTCTCCATGGAGACCGAGGAGCTGCTGCGGTCCTACCCGGTCGACGGGGCGGTCCTGATGGGCGGCTGCGACAAGTCCACGCCCGCCCTGCTCATGGGGGCCGCCAGTGTCGGCCTGCCCACGGTCTTCGTGCCCGCCGGACCGATGCTGCCGGGGCACTGGCGGGGCGAGGTCCTCGGCTCCGGCACCGACATGTGGAAGTACTGGGACGACAAGCGCGCCGGCCTCGTCGGCGACTGCGAGATGGCCGAGCTGGAGAGCGGTCTGGCCCGCTCGCCGGGCCACTGCATGACCATGGGCACGGCCTCCACGCTCACCGCCGCCGCGGAGGCGCTCGGCGTGACCGTCCCGGGCGCGTCCAGCATCCCGGCCGTGGACTCCGGGCACGACCGGATGGCCGCCGCGTCCGGTCTGCGCATCGTCGAACTGGTCCACCGGGACCGGAGGCTGTCCCACATCCTCACCCGCGAGGCCTTCGAGGACGCGGTCACCACGGTCCTCGGCCTCGGCGGCTCGACCAACGCCGTGATCCATCTGATCGCCATGGCGGGCCGGGCCGGGGTGGAGCTCACCCTCGACGACTTCGACCGCATCGCCCGCACGGTTCCCGTCCTCGCCAACGTCCGCCCCGGCGGACAGCGCCACCTCATGGAGGACTTCCACTTCGCGGGCGGCCTGCCCGGCTTCCTGTCCCGCATCCCGGACCTGCTCCACCTCGACCGGCCGACGGTCTCCCACGACACCCTGCGCGAGCAGCTGGCCGGCGCCCGGGTGCACGACGACGACGTCATCCGGCCCCGCGACAACCCCCTCGCGCACGAGGGCGGGGTCGCCGTGCTGCGTGGCAACCTCTGCCCGGACGGCGCGGTCATCAAGCACATCGCCGCCGAGCCGCACCTGCTCAAGCACACCGGTCCCGCGGTCGTCTTCGACGACTACCGGACGATGCAGCGCACCATCGACGACCCGCAGCTCGGCATCACCGCCGACAGCGTCCTCGTGCTGCGCAACGCCGGGCCCAGGGGCGGGCCGGGCATGCCCGAGTACGGCATGCTGCCCCTTCCCGGCCACCTGCTCAAACGTGGAGTCCGGGACATGGTGCGGATCTCCGACGCCCGGATGAGCGGTACGAGCTACGGCGCGTGCGTGCTGCACGTGGCGCCCGAGTCGTACGTCGGCGGTCCGCTCGCGCTGGTGCGCACCGGCGACCTCATCACGCTGGACGTCGACGCCCGCAGTCTCCATCTCCACGTGGACGACGAGGAGCTGGAGAGCCGGCGGGCCAGGTGGACCCCGCCGCCCGACCGGTACGAGCGCGGTTACGGCGCCCTCTACAACGACCAGATCACCCAGGCCGACACCGGCTGCGACTTCGAGTTCCTGGCCCGGCCGGGCCAGGTGCCCGACCCGTACGCCGGCTGAGGACCCCCGCAACCGCTCGTGGGAGTGCCTCACCCATGTGCGTGCAGCAAGCGCCTCCTGCACCCGCTGTACCTGCCCCACTGCGAACGGAGAACAGTCATGGCCCAGCCGCAGCCGTGGCGAAACCGCCCGCGCCACCCCGGCGGCACCGTGCCTCCGCGACGCCGCGCGGGCTGCCGTACCTGCCGTGCCCGTTCCCGCGGCACCCGCGCCCGGGACCCCGCGCCCGCGCGGGAGGTCACGCGCCTGGGACGAGGTCCCGCGCCGGCATGTCTACCTCCCCTGTCGATCTACCTCCTCTTCACCCTGATCCCCTTCTACTGGATCCTGCTCTTCGCCCTGCGCCCGGCCGGCTCCACCTCGCTGGTGCCCTGGCCGGTCACCCTGGACCACTTCCGGAAGGTGTGGACCGGGCGGAGCTTCGGCACCTACTTCGCCAACAGCGTGTACGTCGGCCTCGCGACCCTGCTCCTGACCACTGTCGTCGCCCTGGCCGGCGGCTACGCCCTCACGCGTTTCGACTTCAGGGTCAAGCGGTCCTTCATGCCGGCCCTGCTCTGCTCCCAGTTCGTGCCGGGCGCGCTCCTGCTGGTCCCGCTGTTCCAGATCTTCGCCGAGCTCCAGATGATCAACTCGCTGGGCAGCGTCATCGTCGCCGAGACCGTGTTCCAGCTGCCGCTGTCGATGATCCTGATCAGCGGCTTCATCAGGAACGTCCAGGCCGCCGTGTCGGTGGGGGTGAGGCCCGTGTCACCCGTGGGATAGATATCGATCAGGCAACGGACCTCGCGCTCACCCGGGTGACGCGCGTAGAACCTTGTCATGCATAAATCACTGCGTCTCGCGGCCGTTGTCGCCGCCTGCGCCGTCGCCGGCGGCGCCCTCTACGGGGCCGGCGCGGCCACCGCACACCAGTCGACGGCCAACTCCACGCACGAGCCGTACAACATCGGGCTCCTGGTGAAGGACATCGACACGTACTACGGCACCACCGCCGACAGCAACGGCGTGTACCAGGCGTCCCCGGACAGCCCCTACGCCGAGGACCTGGCGCGCATGGACGCCGCCGCCAAGCGCTACATCGACCGCGCCGCGCACAAGTCGCACCACCGGGGCGAGAAGCCCGCGGTCGTCTTCGACATCGACGACACGCTGCTGCTCAGCCTCGACTACGAGAAGCGCTACAACTACACCTACAACGGGACCACCTGGGCCGACTACGTCAACAAGGCGGACCGCCCGGCGGTCTTCGGCAGCCCCCAGCTGGTCCAGTACGCCGAGTCCAAGGGCGTCGAGGTCTTCTACAACTCGGGCCTGTCCGAGGCGCAGCGCTCCGCCGCCGTGGAGAACCTGAAGAAGATCGGCGCCGATGTGAACCTCGACGCCGGCCACATGTTCCTCAAGGACAAGGCCAACCCGCCGGCCTACCTGAGCGACTGTGCCACCCCGGGCACCTGGAACTGCACGACCGTGCAGTACAAGGCGGGCACCCGCGAGCACATCGAGCACGACCTCGGGTACGACATCATCGCCAACTTCGGCGACCAGTACTCGGACCTCGACGGCGGCTACGCCGACCGGACGTACAAGCTCCCGAACCCGACGTACTTCGTCAGCTGAGCGACCGGCACCGGCGGCGCGACGATGAACCGGTCGCGCGCACCTGTACGAACGCCCCCGCGGGCCGTCACCCGCGGGGGCGTTCGGTTGCCGGCCGAGGGGGGCTCTGGCCGGCGGCGCCGGCCGAGGGGGGCTCAGGCCAGCCGATCACCGCAGTCGAACGACTGCACTAGGAAAGACGCCGAAAGCGGAGGTGTGGTTGTGTCCCCGGCAGGAATCCGTGGCGAGTGATGGACCGGGTAGCGCGGCAGTGATCTTTTCGTGTGCTCGTGCGGAGCGTCGGACGCGGCATGGCGGGCCGAACCGGATTCCGTAACACGGGGAAAACCTGAAACGGATGCAACGGGGGAACAATCCAGCCAGCATCCGCACACCGAACGCTCACGCGATGAGGAGTACACACATGTCCGAGACGCAGACGGCGGCCGATCGGCCAAGTGCCGCGCCACCAGCGGTGAACGGCGTCGACCGGTACTTCAGGATCTCCGAACGGGGGTCCAGCTTCGGCCGGGAGATACGCGGCGGCTTCGCCACGTTCTTCACCATGGCGTACATCCTTGTCCTGAATCCAATCATCCTGGGCAGCGCCAAGGACAAGTTCGGCCACACGCTCGACACCGGGCAACTGGTCACCGCCACCGCGCTGGTGGCCTGCGTGATGACGATCACCATGGGTGTCGGCGGCAATCTCCCGCTGGCCATCGCCGCGGGCCTCGGCCTCAACGCCGTCGTCGCCTTCCAGTTGGCGCCCCTGATGAGCTGGGACGACGCGATGGGCCTGGTCGTCCTCGAAGGCGTCCTGATCTGCGTCCTGGTGCTCACCGGGCTCCGGAAAGCGATCATGAACGCGATCCCGCAGCAGCTGAAGCAGGCCATCGGTGTCGGCATCGGCCTGTTCATCGCGTTCATCGGATTCGTGGACGCCGGTTTCGTCAGCCGTATCCCGGACGCGGCGAACACCACCGTGCCGGTGCAGCTGGGCGCCGTCGGCCGCCTCACCGGCTGGCCCGTCCTGGTCTTCTGTCTCGGCGTGCTGCTCACCATCGCGCTGGTCGCGCGCAAGGTGAAGGGCGCCATCCTCATCAGCATCGTGACCATGACCGTCGTCGCGATCGTCATCGACGCCGTCGCCGACATCAAGAGCTGGGGGCTCACCACCCCGAAGGTGCCGGACAAGATCGTCGCCAGCCCGGACTTCGGACTAGTCGGTCACTTCAGCCTGTTCGGCGGGTTCGCCGAGGCCGGGGTGCTCACCGCGGTCCTGCTGGTCTTCACCCTGATCCTGTCGGACTTCTTCGACGCCATGGGCACCATCGTCGGCATCAGCGCCGAGGCCGGGCTGCTCGACGAGAAGGGGCAGGTGCCGGGCATCGGCCGGGTCCTGTTCATCGACGGCGCCGCGGCGGTCGTCGGCGGTGTGGGCTCCGCCTCCTCCAACACCGCCTACATCGAGTCCGCGGCGGGCGTCGGCGAGGGCGCCCGCACCGGCTTCGCCAACCTGGTCACCGGCGGTCTCTTCGGGCTCGCGCTCTTCCTCACCCCGCTGCTGACCATCGTCCCGCTCCAGGCCGCGGCGCCCGCTCTGATCGCGGTCGGCTTCCTGATGATGACCCACGTCAAGCACATCGACTGGGACAGATACGAGATCGCCATCCCGGCGTTCCTGACCATCGCCGCGATGCCGTTCACGTACTCCATCACCGACGGCATCGGCGCCGGCTTCCTGGCCTACGTCGTCATCAAGACGGTGCTCGGCAAGGCCAAGGAGGTCAACTGGCTGCTGTGGAGTGTCTCGGCGCTGTTCCTGGTGTACTTCGCGATCGATCCCGTGGAACAGATCCTCGGAGTCAAGTGAGGCCGAGGGGGCGGTTCCGCCGAACCACCCCCTCCGCGAAGGCTAGTTGAGCGCCGCCCGCATCATGGCCCTGGCCACCGGTGCGGCCAGTCCGTTGCCGCTGACCTCCGACCGCGCCGCGTCCGACTGCTCCACCATCACCGCCACGGCGACCTCCTTGCCGCTGCTGTCGGACTTGCCGTACGAGGTGAACCAGGCGTACGGCGTCTTGCTGTTGTTCTCGCCGTGCTGAGCCGTGCCCGTCTTGCCGCCCACGGTCGCACCGTCGATCAGCGCGTTCGTACCGGTGCCGTCCTTCACCACCGTCTCCATCGCCGACCGCAACTGCTCGGCGGTGGAGGAGCTGACGATCTCCTCGCTGTCCGTGTCGTCGTCGTAGTTCTTCAGCACGTCGCCACCGCTGTCGGTGATCTGCGAGACCATGTGCGGCGAGACCAGCTTGCCGTCGTTGGCCATGACCGCCGACACCATCGCCATCTGCAGCGGGGTGGCCGTGACGTCGAACTGACCGATGCCCGACAGGGCCGTCTGCGCCTTGTCCATGTCCGAGGGGTACACGCTCGCGTAGGCGCGCACCGGCACGTCCTGCTTGTCGTCGTTGAAGCCGAACTTCTCGGCCATCGCCCTCACCTTGTCCTGGCCGAGGTCGACGGCCATCTTGCCGAAGACGTTGTTGCAGGAGTAGCGCAGGGCGACGCGGATCGAGGCGTTCTCGCAGGGCGCCGACTTGTTCTCGTTGGCGAGGACCCTGGTGGTGCCGGGCAGCGTGTACGGGTCGGGGCTGTGGGTGTGTTCGTCCACGTTCTTGTACAGCCCGTCCTCCAGCGCGGCCGCCGCGACGACCAGCTTGAACGTCGAGCCCGGCGGCAGCGGCTGGCGCAGCGCGCGGTTCGTCAGCGGCTTGTCCGAGTCGGCGTTGAGCCGCTTCCAGGCGGCCCCCGCGGTGTTGGCGTCGGTGAGCGTCGTGGGGTCGTACGACGGGGTCGACACCACCGCGAGGATCTTCCCGCTCTTCGGGTCGATGGCGACGGCCGCTCCCTTGTTGCGGCCCAGCGCCCGGTAGGCAGCCCTCTGCACGTCGGGGTCGATGGTCGTCACCACGTTGCCCGGGTCGGCGCGTTTGCCGGTGACCGTGTCCATGACGGTCTTCAGCCGGTTGTCCGTGCCGTTCAGCAGGTCCTGGTAGATGCCCTCCAGCTGGGTCGGCGCATAGGCCTGGGAGGCGTAGCCCGTGACCGCCGCGTACAGCCTGCCGTCCTTGTACGTCCGCTTGTACGCGAGGTCGCCCCCCTTCGTCCGCGCCGAGCCCGTGACGGAGTCACCGGCCACGATGATGTTCCCGAGCGGCTCCGCGTACGTCTCGATCGCGTTGCGCCGGTTGTTCTTGTCGTCCGCGAGGGCCTGGCCGTCGTAGTACTGCACCCAGGTCGCCCTGCCGAGCAGGGCGAGCACGAGCAGCAGCACGAAGACGGACGCCCGCCTGATCGTCTTGTTCATCCCGGACAGAAGACGATCGGAACGGCGGTAATCGTTCCCGTACGCCCCGTTTTCTCATCGCGCCTTCAGAAAGCCGGCCTCGTACGCGACGATCACCGCCTGTGTCCGGTCCCGGGTGCCGGTCTTGGCCAGTACCGCCGCGACGTGCGACTTCACGGTGGCGGGGCCGACGTCCATGCGCCGGGCGATCTCGGCGTTGGTCAGCCCGGCGGCCATGTGCCGCAGCACCTCGCTCTCCCGTCCCGTGAGCCGGCTCACCCACGCCGGGGGCGCGGGCGCCCGACGGGCGTGCTCCGCCACGAGGTCCCGTACGGCCGACGGGAACAGCAGGCTGTCGGTGTGCGCGACCAGCCGTACCGCCTGGACGAGAGCGTCGGCCTCCGCCCGTTTCAGCAGGAATCCGGCGGCTCCGGCGCGCAGCGCGTCGTACACGTAGGAGTCGTTCTCGAAGGTGGTCACGACCACGACCCGGGGCGGTTCGTCGAGGGTGGCGAGGATCTGCTCGGTGGCCCGGATGCCGTCGACCCCGGGCATGCGGACGTCCATGAGGACGACATCGGGGCGGAGCTCCCGGACGACCGAGACCGCCTCGGCGCCGGTCGCCGCCTCGCCGACCACCTCCAGGCCGGGTTCGGCGGAGAGGATGGCCCGCAGGGCGGTGCGGACCATGCGCTCGTCGTCGGCGAGGACGACCCGGATCGCGGGCTGGCGCATGCCGGTCCTTTCGTCGGTCACACGGATTCCTTCAGTGGCAGCCGGACGTGCAGGCGCCAGGTGTCGCCGGACGCGCCCGCGTGCGAGGTCCCGCCCAGCAGCCGTACCCGGTCGGCGATCCCGCGCAGACCGTGGCCGCCGCCGGGACGGGAAGTGGCCGAGGAGCCGAGGGGGTTCTCGACGGTGATCTCCAGCCGGCCGGCGGCGGTGGCGATACGGAGGCCGACCGGTTCGTCCGAGTGCTTGAGTGCGTTGTTCAGGCCCTCCTGCACGATCCGGTACGCCTCCCGGGAGACCAGCGGCGGCAGGTCGGTGGCGCCGGTGCCGACGGCGGCCGTCACCTGCCGTCCGCCGGCCCGGGTCCGGCGCAGCAGTCCCTCCAGGTCGGCCGCGAGGGTGGGCGCGGGGGCGGTGCCGGGGGTGTCGCCGTCCCGCAGCACACCCAGGACGGCGTCCAGTTCGCCGACCGTGCGGCGGGTGGTGTCCTCGATGGCGGCCAGCGCCTCACGGGCGAACTCCGGGTCGGTGTCCAGGACACGGCGGGCGGCGCTCGCCTGGAGCATGACGGCGCTCAGCGCGTGTCCGACGGAGTCGTGCAGCTCGCGGGCGAGCCGGTTGCGTACGGCGAGGTCGGCGGCACGGGCCTCGGCCGCGGCGAGCCGGTCGGCGGAGGTGGGCCCGAGCAGGGCGGGCGCCCAGTGGGCGAGCAGGGCCCCGCAGCCGGCGGCGCAGGAGGCCAGTGCGGTCAGTACGGCCAGTCCCGCGACCGGGCAGAGCGCCAGCGCCCAGGTGCGGTCGAGGAGTCCGGGCAGTGCGAGCGGGGTGTCGCGCAGGCGGGTGAACAGGGGGAGCACGATCAGCACGACCGCGAACGGCGGTACGGCCAGCGACATTCCGGAGATGATCCCGCCGAGCCCCAGATGCAGCGTGAACCAGGCGGCCGTGCGCCCCCGTTCGGCCCGCGTCCGGGCCGGGCCGTGCGAGAGGGCGTCCGCGTCGAGGCCGCACAGCGCCCGGGCGGCGCCCGACTCCAGGGGGCGGGTCAGCGGGAAGAGCGAGGTGGCGGCGGCGATCGGCAACCCGACCGCGAACGAGCCGAGTTGCAGCGGCAGGGACCCGAACACGTCGTCCACCCCGGTGAGCAGCCCCACGGCCACCGAGCCGACGAGGACGTACGGCATGGCGAGCGCGCCGCCCAGGACCAGATGGATCCAGCGCCGGCGTGCCCGCCCGCCGAACAGCAGTCCCCACGCCTTCGTCACCGCGGGGTCCTGGCGGAACGGTCCGCGAAGTGGTGGGCGGTGACGGTCGCCACGAGCAGGCCGACGATCATCTGTACAGCGTAGGTGAGGCTCATCGCCGGTGTCGGGCGGTCCGCGAGGTCGTGGGAGGTCACCAGGGCGGCGAGCGCCATCCAGGCGCCCCAGCAGGCAGCGGCTCCGGAGCCGACCCAGGCCAGGGCGAGGGGCACGGTGACCGGCAGCGGGCGGCCGCGGCGGAAGGCGAGCTGCCAGGCGCCGGTGACGGCGGCGGCCAGGAAACCGGCGAAGACCGCCTCCGTCAGCCGGCCGCCGCTCGTGTTCCGCCCGGCCGTGAACCCGCAGGCCCACATCAGCCGGAGCGCGGCCGGCAGCAGCGCGAGCACGCCGGCCGACACCGCGGTCAGCCGCTGGGCGGCGGCTGTGGTCTGCGCGGGCAGCTCCCACATCCGCCCCCGCCACAGGTGCCCCCACCGTCCGCGGGCGTACCCGGCGAACAGCGCGCCCAGCGCGAGCCCCTGCACGATGAACCCCCCGTACACGACGCCGAACACCCACCCGGCGAGGAACGGCCGGTCGTGACCACCCTGGTCACCCCCGTGGAAGGCCAGCTGAAGCGGAAACCCCACCATGATCGGCGCGAGCAGCCCGGTGGCGATCCACATGGGCACCGCGAGGAGCCAGGCGGGCACCCGCAGCCCCCAGGGGCGGGTCAGCAGCAGCGCCAGCACGATGACGGCCGCGTCCATCACCACGGTCAGTCCGTTGGCGAGGGCCATGGTCACCCGGTGCTCCAGCAGCGGACTCCCGTCCGGGACACCGACACGACTCCCGCCGATCCAGGCGAGTTTGAGGCCTAGGTACGGCACACAGGCGGCGATGGCCACGAGCCGCAGCAGCGGGCGGAGCCGTGAGCGGGTGACGGTGGTGGCCGCGGTGGTGGCGTTCGAGGAGGTCATGCGCCCACGCTCCCGCGCCCACGGGACCCCGCACTTCCTTCGTGGCGATGATCCGTCTCCGCCGGACGGGGGAGACCGGCATCGTCCTCACAGCCTCCGTGTCGCCAGCGTCAGCCGGTCTCTCGCGTCGAACAGGGCGTCCTTGATCATCTGCTCGTGGGCAGGGGTCAGCCGGGCCACCGGAACCGAGCAGCTGATGGCGTCGCGCGCGGGGGTGCGGTACGGGATCGCCATGCCGAAGCAGCGCAGGCCCAGCGTGTTCTCCTCGCGGTCGACGGCGAAGCCCTGCTCGCGGACCTGGCGCAGTTCGGCGATCAGCTTCTCGCGGTCGGTGATGGTGTTCTCGGTGAGCGCGGGCAGCGTCTCGGGCAGCAGCTTGCGGACCTGCTCGTCGGTGTGGGTGGCGAGCAGCGCCTTGCCCAGGGACGTGGAATGGGCGGGCAGGCGCCGGCCGACGCGGGTGAAGGGGCGGAGGTAGTGCTGCGACTGCCGGGTGGCCAGGTAGACGACGTTGGTGCCGTCGAGACGGGCCAGATGGATGGTCTCCGTGGTGTCGTCGGAGAGGCGGTCCAGGGTGGGCCGGGCCGCCGCGACCACCTCGTCGCCGTCGATGTAGGAGGTGCCGACCAGCAGGGCCCGCACCCCGATGCCGTAGCGGGTGCCGGTCGCGTCCGTCTCCACCCAGCCCAGCTCCACCAGCGTGCGCAGCAGCATGTACAGGCTGGACTTGGGATAGCCCACGGCCTCCTGGACGGCCGCCAGGGAGTGCATACCGGGCCGGCCGGCGAAGTACTCGAGCAATTCCACGGTCCGCACCGCGGACTTGACCTGCGCTCCGCCGCCCATCTCGCCTGCCGACATCGCCCTTGACCCCTTCGTTCGACGAGAACCTCGATATATAGTCTCCGAGCAGCGTATTCATCATCAGAGACAGTGTTCAGTATATCGAACGCGGCTGATGTTGACCCAGGAAATGCGGCCTTACTTGGAGGGATCCGCGGTGGCAGCAGCACCAGTCTGGAGTGTCGACCCGCGCACCGGGAAGCAGCGTGAACAGGTTGCGGTGGAGGCCACAGCCCAGGAGGTGGACGCCGCCGTCCGGGCCGCGCACGCAGCGCGCGGCTCCCTGGCCGACCGCGCCGTGCGCTCGGCCTTCCTGCGCTCCGCCGCCGCGGGCCTCGACGCCGCCAGGGACCATCTGGTCGAGGCCGCCGACGCCGAGACGGCCCTGGGCCCGGTCCGGCTCACCGGCGAACTCGCCCGCACCACCTACCAGTTGCGTGCCTTCGCGGACATCGTCGACGAGGGCGCCTTCCTCGACGTCATCGTCGACCACCCCGACGACACCGCGACCCCGCCGGTCCCGGACCTGCGCCGCTACAAGGTGCCGCTGGGCGTCGTCGCCGTCTACTCCGCCTCCAACTTCCCCTTCGCCTTCTCGGTCGCCGGCGGCGACACCGCGAGCGCGCTGGCCGCGGGCTGCCCGGTGGTCGTCAAGGCCCACCCCGACCACCCGGCCCTGTCCGAGCTGGTCGCCAGGGTGCTGCGCCGGGCCGCCGCGCGGCATGACATTCCCGAGGGCGTCATCGGCCTGGTGCACGGCTTCGAGGCGGGCATCGAGCTGATCAAGCACCCGCTGGTCGCGGCGGCCGGGTTCACCGGTTCCGTACGGGGCGGTCGTGCCCTCTTCGACGCGGCCGCCGCCCGTCCGGTCCCGATCCCCTTCCACGGCGAGCTGGGCTCGCTGAACCCGGTCGTCGTCACCGAGGCCGCGGCCGCCGAGCGCGCCGAGGCCATCGGCGCCGGTCTCGCCGGGTCGATGACCCTGGGAGTGGGCCAGTTCTGCGTGAAGCCGGGCCTGGTGTTCGCCCCGGCCGGCGCCGCGGGGGACCAGCTCGTGAAGTCCCTGACCGACGCCGTCAGCAACACCGAGGCCGGGGTGCTCCTCGACCACCGCATGCGGGACAACTTCGTCGCCGGAGTCGCCGAACGCGCCGCACTGGACGGCGTCGACACCCCGGTGACGCCCGGCGCGGGCGGCGAGCACACGGTGAGCGCGGGCTTCCTGACGGTTCCGGCGAGCAGGCTGGCCGCCGAGGGGGCGTACGACCTGCTGCTGGAGGAGTGCTTCGGCCCGGTCACGGTCGTCGCCCGCTACGAGGACGAGAGCGAGGCGAGTGCCGTCCTGTCCCGGCTCCCCGGCAACCTCACCGCCACCGTGCACCTCTCGGCGGAGGAGTCGGCGGGCGAGGGACGCGGCGCGGAGATCCTGGCGGAGCTGACCCCGCTGGCGGGCCGGGTGCTGGTGAACGGCTGGCCGACGGGTGTGGCGGTCGCACCGGCCCAGCACCACGGCGGTCCCTACCCGGCGACGACCTCCACCTCGACCTCCGTCGGCGGTACGGCCATCGAGCGCTGGCTGCGGCCGGTGGTCTACCAGAACGCCCCCGAGGCACTGCTGCCCGCGGAGCTGAGGGACGGCAACCCGCTGGGCCTGCCCCGCCGCTTCAACGGCCGTCTGGAACGGTGACCACCCTCCGGCCCGTAGCGGAGACCGGAAGCTGAGACACTCTGGCCATGGACGTGGAACTTCCCGAACTGCCCTTCCCCCTCCGCACATACGGGCCCGACGGCAACTGGTCCTACGAGGGAGGCGTCCTCACCGGCTGGGCCGGCCCCCGGCAGGACCGGTTCGTGCCGCCCACCGACGAGGCGCTGGACCCGGCCTCCGACGCGCCCCGGCTGCTCGGCGCGCCGGAGGGCGACTTCCAGCTGATCGCCCGGGTCACCGTCGGGTTCGCCGCCGCCTTCGACGCGGGCGCGCTCTACGTCCACGTGGGCGACCGGGCCTGGGCCAAGCTCTGCCTGGAGTACTCCCCGGACGTGCCCACCGTCTGCACGGTGGTCACCCGGGGACAGTCCGACGACGCCAACTCCTGGACCGTGCGGGGAAGTTCGGTCTGGCTGCGGATCAGCCGCACCGGCCGCGCCCTCGCCTTCCACGCCTCCCGCGACGGCATACGCTGGACCTTCGTCCGGCTCTTCACGCTCGGCGGGGAGAAGGAGACGGGCGCGGCGCTGGTCGGCTTCATGACCCAGTCCCCAATGGGGGAGGGGTGTGTGGTGACGTACGACCACATCGAGTTCAGGCCCGCCTGGCCGAGCGACCTGCGAGACGGAAGCTGAGGGCGAAGGTCACTGTGAGCAGGGCCGCGCTGACGGCCGGGCTCAACCGCACACCGGCCTCGAAACCATCGGCGACCAGCGCGCCGAACACCGCGATCACCAGGCCGCCGGACACCTGCCGGGCCGCGTCGGGCACCCCCGCCGCCGGTCCCGCCCGCTCGGCGGGTACGGCGTCCATCATCGGGGCGGTGAGCGGCGGCACGGTCCGGCGGGGCCGGACGGGGCCGCGAGCGCGGTGCCCGGACGAGCAGCACCAGGATCCCCACGCCCACCGGCAGATCGACGAAGACGATGCCGCGGCGGTGCCGGCCGCCCATTCTCACCGCCCCGGCCCGGTACGCGGGCGTCAGCGTCCGCACCCTCACCCGCCGGTTCCACGCCGAGAGCGGGGGCAGCCCCCCTGCAGAGGCTCCTGCGCTGCATCGGTGCGTCGAGCGGGCCGAGGAACTCCTGGAACCACGACCCTGCCGATGGACCGGGTGGCCGCGGCCTGCGGCCTCGGTACCGCCGACTCGCTCCGCGCCCGCCTGGGTCCGCCGGACCGGTCTCACCCCGAGCGCCTGCCGCACCCGGTTCAGCCGCCTGGGAACCGCACAGACCCCGGCCACGTCCTCCGTTGCATGATCAGTGACCGAGTGAACGGCGGCCGGGTGATCCGTACCGTGCTGCCCGCCGAGGCGGAAGCCATTGCCGCGCTGCACCGGCGGGCCAGGTCGACGTACTACCCGGACGGTCTCCCCGACGACGGCATCGACTGGTCCGCCACCTGGCGCACCGCCATCGAGCGGCCGGACGGGCACGTGCTGTGCGTGGTCGAGCGGGGCCGGATCGTCGGGCTCGCCTCCTTCCGCACCCCCGAGGGCGCCCCCGCGGAGACGGTCAAGCTGTTCCAGTTCCACGTGGAGCCGGACCAGTGGCGCTCCGGTATCGGCACCGCCCTGCACTCGGCCTGTGTGGAGGAGTGGCAGGCCGACGGCAAGCGGGCGGCCGTGCTCGACGTGCACACGGACAACGTCCGCGCCCAGGCCTTCTACGCCCGCCAGGGCTGGGTCCCGGACCCGGAGAACCCGCCCGCCGAGGGCGACCACCACCTGTTCCTCCGCTTCTCGGTGCCCGGGGAATGAACCGGGCTGCTTGAACGTTCATGCACTCGGCGGAGACGGTCTCCGTGCCCGTACGACCTGGAGAGCCGAGAACATGCGCGTCGAGATCTGGAGCGACATCGCCTGCCCGTGGTGCTACGTGGGCAAGGCCCGCTTCGAGAAGGCGCTGGCGGCCTTCCCGCACCGTGACGAGGTCGAGGTGGTGCACCGGTCCTTCGAACTGGACCCGGGCCGCGCCAAGGGCGACGTCCAGCCGGTGCTGGCGATGCTCGCCAAGAAGTACGGCATGAGCGAGGCCCAGGCGCAGGCCGGCGAGGACAACCTGGGCGCGCAGGCCGCCGCCGAGGGCCTGGACTACCGCACCCGGGACCGCGACCACGGCAACACCTTCGACATGCACCGCCTGCTGCACCTCGCCAAGGAGCACGGCAGGCAGGACGAGCTGATCCAGATCCTGTACCGGGCCAACTTCGCCGAGGAGCGCTCCGTCTTCGGCGAGGACGACGAGCGGTTGGTGGAACTCGCCGTCGAGGCGGGCCTGGACGCCGACGCCGCCCGCAAGGTGCTCGCCGACCCCGCCGCCTACGCCGACGAGGTCCGCGCGGACGAGCGCGAGGCCGCCGAGCTCGGCGCGAACGGCGTGCCCTTCTTCGTCCTCGACCGCAAGTACGGCGTCTCCGGCGCGCAGCCCGCCGATGTCTTCACCCAGGCGCTGAGCCGGGCGTGGGGCGAGCGTTCCCCGCTGAAGCCGGTCGGACAGGGCGGCCAAGGGGATGGGGCGGCGTGCGGCCCGGACGGGTGTGCGGTGCCGCAGCACTGAAAAGCGCAGGTCGGCGCGGACGTATAAGCGTTCCTAAGCGGATCCACGTAAGAATCCGCAATGGACTACGACTTCATCGGGCCGCAGAGTGGACCCATGGACACCACGGAGACGTTCGAGAGCCTCGTCCGCGCCGAGTTCGCCCCGAAGAGCACCTATCTCAACACCGCGAGCAACAGCCTGCTCCCGGCCCGTACCGTCGCAGCCCTGCACGAGGCGGCGCTGCTGCGGGCCGAAGGCCGTCCGCCGACCCCCCTGTACGAGGACGTGGAGGCCTGCCGGGCCGCCTACGCCCGGCTCGCCGGAGTCCCGGCGTCGCGGGTCGCGGCGGGCGCCTCGGTCGCCGCGCACACCGGGGTGATCGCCGCCTCGCTGCCCGCCGGCGCCGAAGTCCTCACCGCGGAGGACGACTTCACCTCCGTAATGAACCCGTTCCACGTCCGCGGCGACCTCAAGGTCCGCTCGGTGCCGCTGGAGCGCATCGCCGAGTCCGTCCGCCCGGGCACCGCGCTGGTCGCGGTCAGCGCCGCCCAGTCGGCCGACGGGCGCGTCGCCGACCTGCCCGCCCTGCGGGAGGCCGCCCGCGAGCACGGGGCACGCACCTACGTCGACTTCTCCCAGGCCGCCGGCTGGCTGCCGATGGACGCGGACGCCTACGACTTCACCGCCGCCGTCTCCTTCAAGTGGCTGCTCGGCCCGCACGGCGCCGCCTTCCTCGTGGTCCCCGAGGACTTCGGCGGGCTGACCCCGGTGCTCGCGGGCTGGGTCGCGGGCGAGGAGCCGTGGAACAGCTGTTACGGCCCGGTCGCGGAACTCGCCCGCTCCGCCCGGCGCTTCGATCTCACCCATGCCCTGTTCACCTTCGCGGGACTGCGCCGCTCGCTCGACCTGATCGAGGAACTCGGCGTGCCCGCGATCCACGCCCACGACGTCGCCCTCGCCGACCGGTTCCGGGCCGGACTCGCGACCCTGGGCCACGCGCCCGTGCCCGCCCCCGGCTCGGCGATCGTCTCCGTCCCCGGGCTCGGTGACCGGCAGCCCGGGCTGAGCCGCGCCGGCATCGAACTCTCCGACCGCGCGGGCAACCTGCGCGCCTCCTTCCACCTGTACAACACGTCCGCCGACGTCGACCGTCTGCTGGACGCCCTGTCGGGCTGACCCTCTGGCGCGGGCCGCCCCGGGCCGCTAGGAAGGGCACCGGGGGGTGGTGGTGCCGGTGACCGACTCCGCAGACAACACGGACAAAGCGCCTGCCGATGCCGATGCCGACCTGCACCGGCGGCTGGTGTACGGCGACGAGTCCGCGCTTGCCGAGGCGTACACGACGTACGGCGGGCTGGTACGGCGGGTCGCCGTACGGGTCACCCGCAGCCCGGCCGCCGCCGACGAGGTGGCCCAGGAGGTCTTCGCCCGGCTGTGGAGCAGACCGTACGCCTTCGACGCACGCCGTGGCTCGCTGCGCGCCTGGCTGTCCGTGCTGGCCCACCGGCGGGCCGTGGACTGGGTGCGCGGCGAGGCCCGGCACCGCAAGGACGTCCGCGCCGACGACAGCGAACTGCACGCCATCCCGGAGCCCGGCCCCGGCCCCGCCGAGACCGTCGTGGACCGCGAGCGCACCCTGCGCCTGCACTCCGCGCTCGCCGAACTCCCGCAACCCCAGCGGGAGGTGGTCCACCTCGCCTACTTCGCGGGCCGCTCCTACCGGCAGGCCGCCGTGGAACTGGGCATCCCCGAGGGCACCGCCAAGACCCGGCTGCGCACCGCGCTGCGCACCCTGGCCGCTTCCCTGGCCGATTCGGCCGACCCGCAGGATCCCGCACTGGAAAGGGGCGCATGATGACCGGGAGAGGAGGCGTGCGGCGATGACCGAACACGACGGCGTACGTGACCTGCTGGCCGCCTGGGCCGTCGGAGCCCTGTCCCCGGCGGAGGAACGAACGGTTCTCCCGCACCTGGCCGAGTGCGAGCCCTGTGCGGTGGAGGCGGAACGGCTGCGGGAGACGGTACGGCTGCTGGACGGCCCGCCCCCGCCCGGCGGCGACGGCACGCCCGGCGGCACGGAATCCTCCGTCCTCTCCACCGCCCTCACCCGGCGGCGCCCCGCCACGCACGCAGTGGCCGGCCATGCCGCCCCCTACGCCGCCACCGTCTCCGGACTGACCGCGCTCCTGCCCGAGGCCGACGGGCGGTGGGACACACCCGTGGTCCACGGCTGGGACGTGCACGCGACTGTCGCCCATCTCCTCGCCGCCGACGAGCATCTGGCCCTGCCGCTCGGCCTCGACGCGTCGGTGCCGCCCTCCCCGGTGGCGGGCATGGACTGGGAGGACGCCTGGCACCGGCGGACCGCCGACGTGATCGCGCACGAGCGCGGCCGCACCCCGCGGGAGACCGTCGGGGCCTGGTCCGCGCAGGCGCAGGCGCTACTGGGCGCACCGGAGGCCCGCGATCCGGGACGTGCCGCGCGGGCCATGACGCTGATGGGCGTACGGCTGCCGGTCGCCGACCACTTCCTGGTGCGCGCCTTCGAGACCTGGATCCACACCAAGGACATCGGCACCGCCCTGGGGCTCGCCGTCCCGCCGCCGCCCGAGGAGCATCTGAGCCGGCTGGTCCGCCTGGCCGTCCGTGTCCTCGGCCCGGCCCTCGGCCCCACGGCCCCGCCGGTGCTCTTCTCGGTCACCGGCGGGCAGGAGTGGGTCCTGGGCCCGCAGGGCGAGCCGGTACGCGCCGAACTCGCCCTGGACCCGGTCGACTTCTGCCTGCTCGTCGGCGGCCGGTACGCCCCCGGCGCCGTCCCGCGGCGCACCACGGGCGACGAGGGGGCCGTACGGCACGTCCTGGAGCGGGCGGCGTCGCTGGCCTGGCTGTAGTCCGGCGCCGTGCACTCAGCGCACGGGAGTGAAGTCCCGCGCCCCGATGAACTCCGGCCGCCGTACCGGAGCCGCGAAGGGCTCGACCGCGGCGTTCTCCACGCTGTTGAACACGATGAAGACGTTGCTGCGCGGGAACGGCGTGATGTTGTCACCGGATCCGTGCATGCAGTTGCAGTCGAACCAGGTCGCCGAGCCGGCCCTGCCGGTGAAGAGCCGGATGCCGTAGTCGCTCGCCATGGAGGTCAGTGCCTCGTCCGACGGCGTGCCGGCGTCCTGCATCTGCAGCGACTTCTTGTAGTTGTCCTCGGGCGTGGCTCCCGCACACCCGAGGAACGTGCGGTGCGAGCCCGGCATGATCATGAGCCCGCCGTTGGTGTCGAGGTTCTCGGTCAGCGCGATCGAGACCGACACCGTCCGCATGTGCGGCAGACCGTCCTCGGCGTGCCAGGTCTCGAAGTCCGAGTGCCAGTAGAACCCGCTGGCCCCGAAACCCGGCTTGACGTTGATCCGGGACTGGTGGACGTACACGTCCGAGCCGAGGATCTGCCGGGCCCGGCCGACGACCCGCTCGTCCCGGACGAGGGAGGCGAACACCTCGCTGATCCGGTGCACTTCGAAGACGGAGCGGATCTCCTTGGACTTCGGCTCGACGATCGAGCGCTCGTCGGCACGGATCTCCGGGTCGTCGACGAGCCGCTCCAGCTCCCGCCGGTAGAGGGCGACCTCGTCGTCGGTGATCAGCTGGTCGTTCACGAGGAAGCCGTCGCGCTCGTACGCCTGCAGATCGGCGGTCGTGATCGGGCCGGGAGCGTCCGGGGCGCCCCAGACGACGGGGTCCTGACGGGGGACGGACACCTCGGCGGCGCCGCGGCTGGGGTAGAGATCGGTGGGGGTCACGGTGCTTACACCTCCTCGGGTTCGGTGAGCTGGGGGTCCCCCCAGTCGTCCGGATCCGGGGGAGGGTAGACGCCGTTCTCGTCGTGGTCCTCCCGTCCGGTCACGGGCGGGTTGAACACGCATATGCAGCGGAAGTCCTCCTTGACACGGAGCGTGTGCCGCTCGTGCCCGTCGAGGAGGTACATGGTCCCGGGAGTGAGGGAGTACGTCGTCCCGGTCTCGTGGTCGGTGAGCTCGGCGGCGCCCTCGACGCACACGACGGCCTCGATGTGGTTCGCGTACCACATCGACGTCTCCGTCCCCGCGTACAGGACGGTCTCGTGGAGCGAGAAGCCGACCCGCTCCCGGGCGAGGACGATGCGCTTGCTCTCCCAGGTGCCGGACGCCGACTTCACATGACGGTCGGTGCCTTCGATGTCCTTGAACGAACGGACGATCACGGTGGTGCACAGCCTCCCTGCTAGTTGGTTTCCCGGACGGCGCGGGCGAGGATGCTCAGCCCCTCGTCCAGCTCGTCGGGGGTGATGGTGAGGGCGGGCAGCAGTTTGACCACCTCACCCTCCGGGCCCGAGGTCTCGACGAGCAGTCCGAGTTCGAAGGCCCGCCGCGTCACCCGCCCGGCGCGCGCCTTGTCCCGGAATTCCAGGCCCCACACGAGCCCCCGCCCCCGGTACTCCTTGACGTCGTTGCGGTTCTCCCCGGTGATGGCGACGAGCGCCCGCTCGATCTGCTCGCCGCGGGCCCGGGTCTGCTTCTCCATGGCGGACCCGTCGGTCCAGTACGTCTCCAGGGCCGCGGTGGCGGTGACGAACGCGGGGTTGTTGCCGCGGAAGGTGCCGTTGTGCTCGCCCGGCTCCCAGATGTCCAGTTCGGGCTTGAACAGGCACAGCGACATGGGCAGTCCGTAGCCGCTGATCGACTTCGACACGGTGACGATGTCGGGCACGATCCCGGCCTCCTCGAAGGAGAAGAAGGCCCCGGTCCGCCCGCATCCCATCTGGATGTCGTCGACGATCAGCAGCATGTCCTGGCGCTCGCACAGCTCGGCCAGGGCCCGCAGCCACTCCGGACGCGCGGCGTTGATGCCACCCTCGCCCTGCACGGTCTCCACGATCACGGCGGCCGGCTTGTTGAGGCCGGACCCCTGGTCCTCCAGGAGCCGCTCGAACCACAGGAAGTCGGGGACCTTGCCGTCGAAGTAGTTGTCGAACGGCATGGGTGTCCCGTGTACGAGCGGTATTCCGGCGCCGGCCCGCTTGAACGCGTTGCCGGTCACGGCCAGCGAGCCGAGGGACATCCCGTGGAAGGCGTTGGTGAACGACACGATCGCCTCGCGCCCCTTCACCTTCCGGGCCAGCTTCAGCGCGGACTCGACTGCGTTGGTGCCGGTCGGCCCCGGGAACATGACCTTGTACGGCAGATCGCGCGGCCGCAGCACCAGGTCCTGGAAGGTCTGCAGGAACGACCGTTTGGCCGTGGTCGACATGTCGAGCCCGTGGGTGACCCCGTCGCGCATCAGGTAGTCGATCAACGCCCGTTTGAGGACGGGGTTGTTGTGCCCGTAGTTGAGCGAGCCCGCTCCGGCGAAGAAGTCGAGGTACCGGTGTCCGTCCTCGTCGTACATCAGGCTGCCCTGAGCGCGGTCGAAGACGGTGGGCCAGCCGCGGCAGTAGCTGCGCACCTCGGACTCCAAGGTCTCGAAGACGCTGAGGTCGGGCTGGGTGATGGTCACGGTGAATCGCTCCTCAGTGCGACGGGTGGGGGGTCAACGGCCCGATGCGGTACAGGACTTCGGGCGCGTGCGGGCCGTCGGGGAACAGGCCCTCGTCGAACAGCACCTCGCGGGTGACGCAGGCGCCGTGCCGGGCGGCGTACGAGGTGAAAAGACGGTCGGAGGCGGTGTTGTCCGGGGTGATGGTCGTCTCGACGGAGGTGATCCCGCGCTCGGCGCCGAGCCGCGCGGTCAGGCCGTCGAGAAGCGCCGCGGCGATCCCGCGGCCCCGGTACGCCGCGGCTGTCTCTTATAAACAAAACCGAGCCCACCAGACAATGAACAAACT
>NZ_JBHYKH010000006.1:0-4632 GCF_042741275.1 Streptomyces sp. NPDC058964 | reverse complement strand
CCCCCGTGCGGCTGCTGGGCTCGGTCGACGCGATACGTGGGGGGCCCCGCCCGCCCGAGAGACCGCAAAATTGGGCCCCCCCCCCGCCCCGCGGCCCCCCCGCCCCCCGGTTCCGCCGCGACCCCCGCCACCTGCCAGACGAGCAGGGTGCGGGGGAGCTCCGGCCGTACGTAACCGGTCACGAACCCGACGGGCTCCCCGCCCGCCCCGCGCGCCACCGCCGATGTGCCGGCGAAGTCGCGGCACCACAGCAGATAGCTGTACGAGGAGTTCAGATCGAGGGTTCCGGAATCCTTGGCGAGGCGCCAGAGGGCGGCCCCGTCCGTCACCTCCGGGCGGTCGATCAGCAGGTCTGCTTGTGCGGCAGTCATGCGGCTTGAATTTAGCGAGGCAAATTCAAAAATGCACGGACGGCTGCGGGATCCGGCCTGCGATGAGTGGAAGAATGTGACGATTTATACCGCGCAAAAGCGGACAAATAGCAGCGCCGTGTGGAGTGTGTCACAGGGTTGAAACCCGGACGAAATTACCCTTGTTTAGCTCCGCAAAAATCGGGCAGAAGAACTCGGGAAAGCTCTCATCGAAAAGGAATTCCAGAATTGCCTTGAATTGAATTGCCGGTAACTCCGTCGATGCGCTCCCGCCGACGGCTACCGCCAGGCGGACTCCACGGCCTGCCGGGCCGCCTCGACGTCCACGTCCAGCCCCTTGCCGGCGAGCGCCGTGCCCAGCGCGGCCAGGGAACTTCGCACCGCGGTCCGCGTGGCGTCCGCCCCGTAGTGGTTGACCCGGATCATCTCCTTGGCCAGCGCTCCGCCGCCCGCGGCCAGCGGCACTCCGGGGTCGCTCTCCAGCGCCCGGGCCACCAGCTCGGACGCCGCCACGCCCGCCGGCACCCGAAGCGTCGTGGCGACCGGCGCGGCCTCCCCGGCCTCGTACACATACGGCTCCAGGCCGCCGCCCAGGGCCGCCGCCCCCGCCCGCGTGGCCAGCGCGGCGCTGCGGTGCCGGGCCATGACGGTGTCGAGGCCCACCGCCTCGATCCGCTCGACGCAGGCCTCCAGTGCCAGCATCTCCAGCTGGGCCGGAGCGTGCGGCAGCGCCTTCCGGCCGCCGTCGAGCCACCGCTCCTTCCAGTCCAGGAGGGAGAGGTAGGAGCGGCGCGGGGCGTTCGGGTTGGCCGCCATCCGCGCCCACGCCCGCTCGCTCACCGAGACCGCCGACACGCCCGCCGGTCCGCCCATCCCCTTCTGCGCGCCGATCACGCACAGGTCCACGCCCCACGCGTCCGGCAGCACCGGCTCGGCGCCGACGGAGGCGACCGCGTCGAGGTAGAACAACGCGCCCTGCTCCCGTACCGCCTCGCCGATCTCCGCGACCGGGTTGGTGTTGCCGGTCGCCGCCTCCGCGTGGACCAGGGACACGAAGTCGATCTCCGGGTGCTCGGCGAGGGCCCCGCGGACCTGCGCGGCCGTGACCGCCGTGTGGAAGGGGACCGCCAGGTCGATCACCGTGGCGCCGCAGTCCCGCAGCCAGTTCCCGAAGGTCTGGCCGTACGGGCCGGTGATCACGTTCAGCGCGGTGGTGCCGGGTGCCGCGGTCGCGCGGATCGCGCCCTCCAGGGGCAGCAGCGCCTCGCCCTGCATGATCACGACGTCCTGCCGGGTGTCGAGCAGCCGGGCCACCCGGTCCTCGATCGCGGCGAAGTGCACGGCGCTCAGCGGGGGCAGATCGAGGAAGGCGTGGGTCACGGTGGGTGCTCTCTTGGCTCGCGGGGGTGGACGCAGACGAGGGTAACCGCCGGGGTCGATCACCCCGATCACTCCTGGGACCGGCGACTTCCCAGGCCGGACGGCTCCGTGGCCATGGGATTGGTTTGAGATGCCCAAACATCTCCTTATAATCGGAACCTCCACAAGCGGAACTCGAAGCTCCACCACAGGAGGTCCCCCCTCGTGAAAACGCTCCTCGGGCGCCGGGCCCGCGTCCTGGCGGCAACCACCGCGACGGCCGGGCTCGTGCTCGTGGCCGGCTGCTCGTCGAGCGACAGCGGCTCCGGCGCCAGGAAGACCGCCGCCGGCGGTGTCGAACTGGTCAGGGCCGGCCGGCTCACCACCTGTACCCATCTGCCGTACCCGCCGTTCCAGTCGGAGATCGACGGCAAGGTGCAGGGCTTCGACGTGTCGCTGATCGACCTCGTCGCCAAGGACCTCGGGGTGAGGCAGGACATCGTCGACACGCCGTTCGAGAACTTCAAGACGGGCGCGTTCCTCAACTCCGGCCAGTGCGACCTGGCCGCCGCAGGTATGACCATCACCGCCGAACGCAAGAAGAACGTCGACTTCTCGGACCCGTACTTCGACGCCACCCAGGCCGTCCTGGTCGACAGGAAGAGCGGCATCACCTCGCTCGCCGACGTCAAGGCCAAGGGCAAGAAGCTCGGCGCCCAGGCGCAGACCACCGGTGAGGACTACGCCAGGAGCAAGGGCTACGACCCGGTCTCCTTCGAGTCCTCCGACGGCGTCCTCAACGGGCTGCGCACCGGCCAGGTCCAGGCCGTCGTCATCGACTACCCGGTGGTCCAGGGCTGGCTGAAGGACAAGGCCAACTCCGACGCCTTCAAGCTGGTCGACAACCTCACCACCGGCGAGCAGTACGGCTTCACGGTGAAGAAGGGCAACACCAGACTCCTCGCCGCCATCAACAAGGCGATCGCGCACGCGAAGGCCGACGGCACGTACGCGAAGCTCTACGAGAAGTGGATCGGCCCGTACCCCGCCTCCGCCTCCGCCACCGTCTCCTGACCCATGACCGGAACCGACGTACCACCGCGGCCGAGGAAGAAGGGCCTGACCCGGCGCCAGAAGCGCCGTCTGTCCCGTGGCGTGCAGTACGCCGTCTTCGCCGGCGCCGTGATCGCCGTCGCGGTCACGGCGGACTGGGGGCGGCTGCAGAACCAGTTCGCGCAGCCGGACATCGCCCGGCAGATGTTCCCCGACGTCATCACGCTGGCGCTGAAGAACACCGTGCTCTACACGGTGTCCGGCTTCGTCCTGGGTCTGGCCCTCGGGCTGGTCGTCGCGCTGATGCGGCTGTCCTCCGTGGGCCCGTACCGCTGGGTCGCGAGCGTCTACATCGAGATCTTCCGCGGTCTGCCCGCGCTGCTGATCTTCGTCTTCATCGCGGTGGCCGTGCCGCTGGCCTTCCCGGGCACGGAGATCCCCGGCGGCACCTACGGCAAGGCCGCCCTCGGGCTCGGTCTGATCGGAGCCGCCTACATGGCGGAGACGTTCCGCGCGGGCATCCAGGCGGTGCCCAGGGGACAGCTGGAGGCGGCCCGTTCGCTCGGGTTCTCGCCCGCCCGCGCCATGGTCTCGATCATCATCCCGCAGGCGTTCCGGATCATCCTCCCGCCGCTCACCAACGAGCTCGTCATGCTCTTCAAGGACTCCTCCCTGGTCCTGCTGCTCGGTGTGACCCTGGAGGAGCGCGAACTGTCCAAGTTCGGCCGTGATCTGGCCAGCACGACCGCCAACTCCACGCCGATCCTGGTCGCGGGCCTGTGCTACCTGCTGGTCACGATCCCGCTCGGCTTCGTCGTGCGCCACATGGAGAACAAGGCCCAGGAGGCGGTCAAGTGAGCAGCCCCCGCACCCACGGCACCTCCGGCACCGCCGAGATCCAGGTCCGCGGCCTGCACAAGTCCTTCGGCGACAACGAGGTGCTCAAGGGCATCGACCTCGACATCGCCCAGGGCGAGGTCGTCTGCGTGATCGGCCCGTCCGGCTCCGGCAAGTCGACCCTGCTGCGCTGCGTCAACCTCCTGGAGGAGCCCACCGGGGGCCAGGTCTTCGTCGGCGGTACCGAGGTCACCGACCCCGACGTCGACATCGATGCCGTACGCCGCCGTATCGGCATGGTGTTCCAGCAGTTCAACCTGTTCCCGCACCTGTCGGTCACCGAGAACCTCACCCTGCCGCAGCGCCGGGTGCTCGGGCGGGACAAGGCGACGGCCGCGCGGATCGCCGCCGAGAACCTGGAGCGGGTCGGCCTGTCCGAGAAGGCGGACGCCTATCCGTCCTCCCTCTCCGGCGGTCAGCAGCAGCGCGTCGCCATCGCCCGCTCGCTGGCGATGGGACCCGAGGTCATGCTGTTCGACGAGCCGACCTCGGCGCTCGACCCGGAGCTGGTGGGGGACGTACTCGCCGTCATGCGCATGCTCGCCGACGAGGGCATGACCATGATGGTCGTCACCCACGAGATGACCTTCGCCCGCGAGGTCGCCGACCGGGTCGTCTTCATGGACGGCGGCGTGATCGTGGAGGACGGCACCCCCGAGCGGGTCATCGGCAACCCCCTCCACGAGCGCACCCGGCACTTCCTCTCCCGCCTCCTCGACCCCGCGATGGCGGACGTGGAGGAGGAGACCTCGGACCAGGTGGGCAAGGACGGCTGACCCGTTCACTAAGGTGCGGTACATGAGCGATCAGGCGGTGCTGCACGTGAAGGGGCGGATCCTCGTCGGCCCGGACGAGGTCCGCGACGAGCTGTGGGTCGTCGGCGGACGGATATCCAACCTCCGTCCCGCGGGCGCCCACGCGAGAAGGTCCCGGCTGTGGTGGGGGCAGCCCC